>JBKKAI010000391.1:0-15106 GCA_046714815.1 Terriglobia bacterium
CTCCAGAACAGCCACCTGCGCGCCGCCACCTTCGACCGCCTGCTCGGGGAGCTGCTGCGCGAGGGACGCGTCCGGCGTGACGGCAAAGGCCTGTTCCCGGCGCCGTCACCCACTGATGACGATTTCGGCGTAGCCGCTGCGGAAGGCGTAGCAGCGAAGAACGCTAACGGTCATCCGATTGAGATGGTGGAGGTTCACTAGAAAAAATCGCAGTGTAGCTGTAGCACCGAAGGGATGGGCCGGACACACTCCGGACTCTCCACGCCGCTGATCCGCCTCCACAGCTCCGCACCGCGGATTCCCAAGGGAGCCGGTTCTGTGGTATCAATAAAAGGATAGCTTTTGTCACAAATGGAAAAGCCTTTCGAGCCAGACCAGAGCGTTGCCCCGGCCCCCGCACCTGTTGCGCCTGCTGTCCCCGCGCCTTCGGCCAACGGCCTGTCCGCGGCAATGCGGCTGAACGCCTGGGTATGGGCGCGCGACGTGGTGATCTCGGTCTTCATCGCCGCTCTGATCATCGTTTTCCTCTACCAGCCGGTGAAGGTCGAAGGCACCAGCATGATGCCCTGGCTCACCGACCAGGAGCGGATCTTCATCAACAAGTTCGTCTACAAGTTCGAAGATATCCAGCGCGGCGACGTCGTGGTGTTCTGGTACCCGATGGACACCAGCAAGTCTTACATCAAGCGCGTGGTGGGCCTGCCTGGCGAAACGGTGCGCATCCTCAACGGCCGCGTGTTTGTCAACGGCCGGCCGCTGCCCGAGCCCTACGTAGTCACCGACTACGTGGACCAACAGAGTTACCAGGGGGTGCGCGTGGAGCCGGGCCACTACTACGTGCTCGGCGATCACCGCAACAGCTCGAATGACAGCCGCTCGTGGGGCACCGTGTCCCGCGAGTACATCTACGGCAAAGCGGTGCTGGTCTATTGGCCGGTGGACAAGTTCGGTATCCTCAAATGAGCGATCCAGACCGACGCGCCGCGGCAATGGCCCCGGCCGCCAACGGGAGAAGGAATGCAGGCTTTTCTGGCATTGGAAGACGGCCGCGTCTTCCCTGGTGAGAGTCATGGCGCGAAAGGCGAGCGTTCGGGCGAAGTAGTTTTTAATACCGCGATTACCGGCTACCAGGAGATCTTTACCGACCCTTCCTACTGCGGCCAGATCGTCATCCTCACCAATCCCGAGATCGGCAACTACGGGACCAATCCGGAAGACAGCGAAGCCGCGCGTCCCTACATCGAAGGGCTGGTGGTGCGCCAGTTCAGCTCGGCGGCCAGCAACTGGCGGAGCCGCGAGGACGCCCAGCACTTCCTCGAGAAAAACGGCATTCCGGTGATCGCCGGGCTGGACACGCGGGCGTTGGTGCGGCACCTGCGGAGTTCCGGCGTGATGCGCGGCGTCATCTCGACCACCGAAAGCGACGCGACAAAGCTGGTGGCCAAAGCGCGGGCCGTGCCCTCGATGGCGGGCCTGGACCTGGCCACCTCGGTTTCCACCGCGCAGCCGTACAAATGGACCGAGCCGCCAGAGCCGGTTGTAGCCGCAAGCGCAGCGGCCGAATCGCCCGAGCTTCGCTATCACGTGGTGGCCTACGACTACGGCGTGAAAAAAAACATCTTGCGGCGCCTGGTGGCCTCCGGCTGCCACGTTACCGTGGTGCCTTCGCTGACCAGCGCCGACGACGTGCTCGCGCTCCAGCCCGACGGCGTGTTCCTGTCCAACGGACCGGGCGACCCCGAGCCGCTGCGCTCCCAGGCCGAGCAGGTGCGCCGGCTGATCGGCCGCAAGCCGATCTTCGGGATCTGCCTGGGCCATCAGATTCTGGGGCTGGCGCTCGGCGGGCGCACTTACAAGTTGAAGTTCGGGCATCGCGGCGCCAACCATCCGGTGAAAAACCTGGTCACCGGCAAAGTGGAGATCACCTCGCACAACCACGGCTTCGCGGTGGACCCTGATTCGCTCAACCGGAATGAACTCGAGCCCACGCACCAGAACCTGAACGACCAGACCCTGGAAGGCTTCCGCCATCGCTCGCACCCGGTGTTCTGCGTGCAATACCACCCGGAGGCTGCGCCCGGCCCGCACGATTCCCTTTACCTGTTCGACGACTTCGTCAAGCTGATGGAGCAGTGCCGCCGTTGACCCAAGCGAAGTGGATAACCGCCCCAAAGGATAATCACCGTTGCCCAAGCGCACTGATATCCGCAAGATCCTGATCCTCGGCTCAGGTCCGATCGTCATCGGGCAGGCCTGCGAGTTTGACTATTCCGGCACGCAGGCGTGCAAGGCGCTGCGCTCGGAAGGTTACGAGCTGGTGTTGGTGAACTCCAACCCGGCGACCATCATGACCGACCCGGAACTGGCCGACCGCACTTATGTCGAGCCAATGAAGCGGGAGTACGTCGAGGCGGTGATCGAGCGCGAGCGGCCCGACGCGCTGCTTTCCACCGTCGGCGGGCAGACGGCGCTGAACCTGGCAGTGGAGCTGGCCGAGGCGGGCGTACTCGAACGCTACGGCGTGGAGCTGATCGGCGCCGGGCTGCGCGCCATCAAGATGGCGGAAGACCGGCTGATGTTCAAGGACGCCATGCGCCGCATCGGCCTGGTCACGCCGCGCAGCAGCCTGATCAACAGCCTGAAGGATGGCATGGACGCTGCGGCGCGCATCGGTTATCCGGTGCTGATCCGGCCGTCCTTCACGCTGGGCGGAAGCGGCGCCGGCGTGGCGTACAACCCCGAGGAGTTCGCTGAAATCGTCGCGCGCGGGCTGGACCTCAGCCCGGTCCACGAGGTGCTGATCGAGCAAAGCGTCCTCGGCTGGAAGGAGTTCGAGCTGGAGGTGATGCGCGACCTGGCCGACAACGTCATCATCATCTGCTCCATCGAGAACTTCGATCCGATGGGCGTGCATACCGGCGATTCGATCACGGTGGCGCCGGCGCAGACGCTGACCGACCGCGAATATCAGGTGATGCGCGACGCGGCCATCCGGGTGATCCGCGAGATCGGCGTCGAAACCGGCGGCTCGAACATCCAGTTCGCCATCCATCCCGATGACGGGCGCATGGTGGTGATCGAGATGAACCCTCGGGTCTCGCGCAGCTCGGCGCTGGCCTCCAAGGCCACCGGCTTTCCCATCGCCAAGATCGCCTCGAAGCTGGCCGTGGGCTATCGTCTGGACGAGATCCCCAACGACATCACCCGAAAAACGCCTTCCTGCTTCGAGCCCACGCTCGATTACGTGGTGGTGAAGATACCCAAGTGGCAGTTCGAAAAATTCCCCGGCGCCGACGACACGCTGGGGCCACAGATGAAGTCGGTGGGCGAAGTGATGGCCATCGGCCGCACCTTCAAGGAGGCGCTGCAGAAGGGCGTCCGTTCGCTCGAAACCGGCCGCCGGCCCGGCTCCGACAACGTGGACCCCAAGAGGCTGAGGGAGCGGTTGGCGACACCGCACCCCGACCGCCTCTCTTACCTTCGCCACGCGCTGCGCCACGGCCACACGGTCGAGGAGCTGCACGAGATCACTTCGATTGACCCGTGGTTCCTCGAACAGCTTCGCCAGATCTCGCGGATGCAGGAAGATCTGCGCGGGCAGTCCGCAGCATTCGCTCCGGGCGGCGCGCCCAGCCTCGATGCGCTGCCGGCGGAGCTCCTGCGCGAGGCCAAGCGCATGGGCTTCAGCGACTCGCGCCTGGCCGGTCTCACCGGCTGCGACGCCGCTCAGGTGCGCGCCCGGCGTCTGGCCGAGGGCATTACCCCCGTCTACAAACGCGTAGACACCTGCTCCGCCGAGTTCGAGTCGTACACGCCGTACCTTTATTCCACTTACGAGAGCGAGGACGAGTCGGACCCCACCGATCGCCGCAAGGTCATGATCCTCGGCAGCGGGCCGAACCGCATCGGGCAGGGAATCGAGTTCGACTACTGCTGCTGCCATGCCTCGTTCGCCCTGCGCGAAGACGGCATCGAGACCATCATGGTGAACTGCAATCCGGAAACGGTCTCCACCGACTACGACACCAGCGACAGGCTCTATTTCGAGCCGCTCACGTTCGAGGACGTAATGAACGTGGTTGACCGCGAGCGTCCCGACGGCGTCATCGTGCAGTTCGGCGGGCAGACGCCGCTGAACCTGGCGCTGGACCTGAAGCGCGCCGGCGTCCCGATCGTGGGCACTTCGCCCGAGTCCATTGACCTGGCCGAAGACCGCAAGCGTTTCGGAAAACTGCTGTCGGACCTGGACATTCCCCAGCCGGAAAACGGGACCGCCACCAGTCCGGCGGAAGCCTCGCGCGTGGCCGAGCAGATCGGGTTCCCGGTGCTGGTGCGGCCCTCTTATGTGCTGGGCGGCCGCGCCATGGTCATCGCTTACGACGAGGAGAGCGTCGAGCAGTACATGAAGCAGGCGGTGGAGTACTCGCAGTCGCGGCCGGTGCTGATTGACCGCTTCCTCGAAGACGCGGTGGAAGTGGATGTGGACGCGCTGGCCGATGGCGACGATGTTCTGATCGCCGGCATCATGGAGCATATCGAGGAGGCCGGGATCCATTCCGGCGACAGCTCCTGCGTGCTGCCCGCGGTATCGCTGGCGGCCGAAACGGTGGCCACGCTGCGCGATTACACCGTGCGGCTGGCGCGCGCGCTCCATGTCGTGGGGCTGATGAACGCCCAGTACGCCATCCAGAACGGCAAAGTGTTCGTGCTCGAAGTAAACCCGCGCGCCTCGCGCACGGTGCCCTACGTCAGCAAGGCCACCGGAGTGCCGCTGGCGAAGCTGGCCGCGCGCCTGATGATGGGGCGCAAGCTGCGCGAGCTCGGGTTCTCGGCCGGCGAGCTGCCCTGCCGCCCGTCGTTCGTCAAGTCGCCGGTGTTTCCCTTTGACAAATTCCCCGGCGTGGACGTGAGCCTCGGGCCGGAGATGAAGTCCACCGGCGAAGTGATGGGCGTGGGCGCGGATTTCGGCGAGGCTTTCGCCAAGGCCCAGTTGAGCGCCGGACAGAAGCTGCCGCTGGCCGGAAAAGTTTTCCTCAGCGTCGCCGGCCGGGACAAGCCCGAAGTTGTGCGCCTGGCGCAGCGGCTCGGCCAGGCCGGCTTCGAGATTCTGGCGACCCGCGGCACCGCTTCGTTAATCACCGCGGCCGGAATGCCGGCGCGGACTGTTTTCAAGCTGAAGGAAGGCCGTCCCAACGCCGTGGACCTGATCAAGGGCGGGGAAATCGCGATGGTGATCAACACGCCGGTCGGCGCCCATTCCTACGCGGACGAGCAGGACATCCGGCGCGCCGCCGCGCTGCGCCGCGTCCCCTGCCTCACGACGATCTCGGCGGCCAAGGCGGCGGTCGCCGGAATCGAGGCGCTCCAGCGCGGGAAGATTAGCGTCACGGCGCTGCAGGACCTGCACGGCGAGGCGATCGCCGGATCGGCCGCCGCCCGCGGCGGCCGGACGGGTTCGGGAACGTGACGGCGACCCGGAGCCAGTTGCATGATGCCTTTGACGATGCGGAACAGCGCGGCCGTCTCGGTGGCCGCACACTGGTGCGGGATGGCGGTTCGTGGAGCGAACAACTGGCACTCGATCTGGATGTCGAGGGCTACTCCACCCTGATTTCGCTCCCCTTGAGTCATGGCGCCTCAGAGTTGGCGTTGGCGCACGTCGCGCGGCGGCGAGCGATGCAGCGACTCGGAGGGAAACTGGACGAGGTACGGGCGGCGCGATTGCGCACCGCGGTCGGAGACCTCCACCGCACCCTTGTGGTCGTGGAGAGCCAAGAACTGCTGCGCGGACAGAAGCGCGTGATCGCGGTGGCGTTGCGCAAGGCCACAGAAGAACTGCGCAAGCTGGAGCGGCGGGCGGCGCTCGCGCCCGAAATCACCGCCGAACAGCGTAAAGCAGCCCAGACCTTCGAACTCGAACGCTGAATGCCTACACTTCTTTCATCGAGGGACCCAAGTCCGTCCAACCCAAGCGCGGAGCGTGTGGCTTGAAGAAAGAGACCTCCGGTTCTGCGAAAGTCGGGCTAGGCCACTACCGCATCGAGTCGAAGCTGGGCGAAGGCGGTATGGGTGTCGTCTACAAGGCCCGCGATACACGCCTGGACCGCGCCGTTGCGATCAAAGTGCTGCCGCAAGAAGCGGTGGCTGACGCCGACCGCAAGAATCGTTTCGTGCGCGAGGCCAAGGCCGCCTCGGCGCTGAACCACCCCGGAATCATCACCATCTACGACATCGGAAACGTGGACGGCGTGGACTTTATCGCCATGGAGTATGTCGCCGGCTCCACGCTGGCGGACTTGCTTCGCTCCCGCAGCCTGCGCCTGTCGGAAGCGCTGAAGTACGCGGTGCAGATCGCGGATGCTCTCTCGGCGGCGCACGAGGCCGGCATTGTCCATCGCGACTTGAAACCGGCGAATGTCATGGTGACCGAGAAGGGCGCGATCAAGGTGTTGGACTTCGGCCTCGCCAAGCTTCTCGAGCCCGGCGAATCGGAGGAGGTGGAGGCCACCGGGACCGCCCTGCCGCAGCTCCGCACCGAGGAAGGGCTCGTCGTCGGGACCGCCGCGTACATGTCACCGGAACAGGCCGAGGGCAGAAAGCTCGACAGCCGCTCCGACATCTTCTCCTTCGGAGCCGTGCTGTACGAGATGGTCGCCGGCACGCGGCCCTTTCAGGGAGCGACCAGGATGTCGGTGCTTTCGGCGGTTCTGCGCGAAGAGCCCCTGTCTCTGAGCGAAACCGCTCCGCAAACGCCGCGCGACCTGGAAAAGATCGTGGCGCGCTGCCTGCGAAAGGATGCGGATCGTCGCTTTCAGCACATCTCCGACGTAAAGGTGGCGCTCGAAGAGGTGGGCGAGGAGCTCCGGCAACAACCGGCGACGGCATCGGGAAGGGTTCCAGCCGCGCGCCGCCCGCGCCGGGGCCGGTCCCTGGCGGCCGCCGCCGGAGTGCTGGGATTGATCGCGGCGACAGCCGTCGCGACGTGGTGGCTTCTTCGCCCGAACGCCTCGCCCCGCGTCGCCGTGCTGAAGCAACTTACCTTCGATTCCGGCCTGACAACCGATCCGGTGCTTTCGCCGGATGGAAAGATCATGGCCTTCGCGTCCGACCGGAGCGGTGAAGGCAACCTCGATATCTGGATCCAGCAGCTCGCCACGGGGGAAGCACGTCGGCTCACGCAGGATTCCAGCGACGAGTCCGAGCCGGCCTTCACGCCCGACGGCAGCCGCGTCGCCTTTCGTTCCGAGCGTGACCGCGGCGGCATTTATGTAATTTCTACCATCGGGGGCGAGCCGCGATTGATTGCGAACGGCGGCCGGCGACCACGGTTCTCTCCGGACGGCTCACAGATTTGCTACTGGGTCGGCGAGTGGTACATGGGCAGCGCGTTTGTCGCTCCGTCCGCCGGCGGGACGCCCGTGCAGGTGGCGCGCGACTTCACCGCTGCTCTTTACCCGGTATGGTCGCAGGACGGGAAACACATCCTGTTCCTCGGAGGGCGCCAAAGCGATGACGTGCTCGACTGGTGGGTCGCACCGCTCGCGGGCGGAACGCCGGTCAAGACCGGCGCCTTCGACATCCTGCGCCAGGCGGGCATGGTCAGCAGCTGGCCTTCGCTCATCGCACCCGGAGCGTGGACCGGCGACCAGGTCTTTTTCGCAGCCGCCAGCAGCAACAGCATGAACCTCTGGCGCCTGCCCATCTCTCCCCGTACGTATCAGGCCGACGGCGCTCCGCACCGCCTGACCTTCGGCGCCTCACGCGAAGACAAGCCGTCGGTGATCGAGAGCGATAAAGACGCGTGGCAGATCGTCTTCCCGAGCGTCACCAACCACCTCAATATCTGGGAAGTCACGATCGATGCCAATCAGGGACGGATAGCGGGCGAACCGCGCAAGCTCACGCACGCCGCGCTCGATGCGCATACCAGCCTCTCCGCTGACGGAAAAAGGCTCGTGTTCGTTTCCAACCGCTCCGGGAATCGGGACGTCTGGCTCAAGGATCTTGCCACGGGAAAAGAGAGGGCTCTCACGGCGACGCCGGTGGATGAAGAGCAGACCGACATGACTGCGGACGGCTCCCGGGTTTCGTACGTCGTTCAGGACGGCAGGCAGTGGGACATCTACGCGTTGCCCCTCGGCCCCGACGGAGCGCCGGGCGTCCCCGAGAAAATCTGCGGCGGCTGCGGCCGGCCGTGGGATTGGTCGCCCGACGGACGGCGATTGTTGTTTCTGCCTTCGCCGAATCCACGGCCGCTGTTGTCCCTTGACATGGTCGATCTCGCCTCGGGCGAAAGGAAACCGCTGATTCACCATCCGAAGTACCACATCGCACGCGCCCGTTTTTCCCCCGATGGGCGCTGGATCGTGGTAGCGGCCGGTGGCCTGCGGCGCAACCGCGTCCTGGCGGTTCCCGCGGACGCTCCGGCAGTTGAAGACCGCTGGGTCTGGATCACCGACGACAGCGCCATGCACGACAAACCACGCTGGTCGCCGGACGGCAATCTCGTCTACTACATTTCTGACGCCGACGGCTTCCGCTGCATCATGGCGCAGAAGCTGGACGCGGCCACGAAACGCCCGCTGGGTGCGGCTTTCAGCGTGTATCACTCCCACAGCGCGCGCCGCTCGCTGATGAATACCGGGGTCCGGTTCCAGGAAATCTCGTTGAGCCGCGACCGCCTCGTCTTCAACATGGAAGAGCGAACCGGGAACATCTGGATGGCGGACCTGGACCGCAGGTAGCGGCTCTCGGCACCAGACGCTGCCTGAGGCGTTATTCGAGCGGCTGGCGGGGTCGCCGCGGGCGGGCGCGCCGTTTTCCCGAGGCCGCTGCGAAGCGCCAGCCCATCTGCAGCAGGCCCTTCAGCGCTTCGCGGCTGATGCGGGACATTCGAACGAGCACGCCGGGATAGTTCACGTAATGTTCCTTAAGGTAGTAAATGTCAGGATCGTCGGCGATCAGGCCGTCCCGCTCCTCGAAGCCGACCTGAACCACCAGCGTCCCCGGCTCTGCGCTGCGGTGGATGGCCGGACAGGCGATCAGCTTTCCGTGGATCTTGAACGCCGGGACGCCCCACGTGGTGCCCTCTTCCACGTCCGGCAGCGCCAGCACCAGCTCGCGCACCGTATCGAAGCCGATCGGCAGCTTTACTGAGGGACGTCGTGGTCGCTTCCCGGTCGACGCACGTCGTGGTCGCTTTCCAGGCTGCTTTCCGCTCCGCTTTCCTGTCATTGATGCGAGGGACATTGTACGCGAGCCGCCTACCTGGCGACTCCGCGCGACCGGGCATTGCTGCCTGTGCCGCTCAGGCGCTAGCCAGATCCGGCCTGCGCGGCGTGCTGCGCCGGTGTCCCGCATAGCCCCACCATCCCGGTGGATAGATCCTGCACGAGTTGCTGGAACAGGGACAGAAGGGAAGATTCCGTAGGGCCCTGCGGATACTTGCGCGCGGCGTCCCAGCGCACCTCGGTGGCGATGCGCACCGAAAGGCGGGATTCGGCGCCTGTTTCGAGCACGAACGGCGTGTTGTAAACCACGCCGGTGGAGCCGCTGGCGAAGGTGCGGGCCACCGCCAGCCGCGCCGCCTGCCGCTTGTCGGCGGCGTCGAAAAACATCGAGCCGCGCTCCCGCGGCAGCAGCGAAATCATGCACACCCGTTCGCGCCGCTCGACCTCCGCCTGAAAGCCGGCCTCGCCGGCGATCCGCGTCAATTCCTCTTCGTCCGGCTCGAACAGCACGTAGGCCGTATTCTTGACCTTGAAATGTCTCATCCCGATTCCGGCTCCTGTCGCGGGCGACTCAAATATTCAGGGCGCGGGCTTTCGACAGCAGGGTCTTGTAGGCGATGCCCAGTTTTTCCGCCGCCTTCATCTTGTTCCAGCGCGCCTCCTTCAGCGCGTGGAGAATCTTGGTCCGCTCCACCAACGCGACGGCGCGCTCGGTCACTTCTTCCAGGCAGCCGTCCCAGTTGAACGGCTCCGGGCCCAATGGCGGCGCGTCGTCCGGGGCCACCGCCAGCCTCAGGTTCAGGTGCTCGGGCTGGATCTCGGCGGCGCCGGCGTCGGACAGGATCACGGCGCGCTCGATGGCATTCTGCAGCTCGCGGACATTCCCGGGCCAGTGATAGGCCAGCAGCATCTCCTCGGCGTCGGGCGAGAGGCGCGCCTGCGGCCGGCGGAACTCACGCGCGAAATTCTGCAGGAAGGCGCGCGCCAGCAGCAGGATATCGTCGCCGCGCTCGCGCAGCGGCGGGATCGTCAACGGGACGGTGGCCAACCGGAAGTACAGGTCCTCGCGGAAGGTCTTCTGCTCGACGGCCTCTTCCAGGCGCCGGTTCGTGGCGGCGATGATGCGCACATCCACTTCGATGGTCTGCAGGCCGCCCACCCGCTCAAAGGCGCGCTCCTCGATCACCCGCAGGATTTTGGACTGCATGGCCGCCGGCAGCTCGCCGATCTCGTCCAGGAAGATCGTGCCGCGATGGGCCAGCTCGAACTTGCCGATTTTGCGCGCTCCCGCGCCGGTATAGGCGCCCTTTTCGTGCCCGAACAGCTCGTTCTCCACCAGGCCCTCGGGGATGGCGGCGCAGTTCAGCGCCACGAATGCCTGGCTCTGGCGCGGGCTCAGGTGGTGGATGGCGCGGGCAAACAGCTCCTTGCCGGTTCCGCTTTCGCCCAGCAGCAGCACCGTGGCTTCGGTGGCCGCCACGCGCTGCAGGTCGCGGCCCACCGCCACCATCGCCGGATGCTCCGCGATGATGCGCGGGAACCCGAAGCGGGAGGCGGCCTCTTCCTTCAGCAGCAGGTTCTCGCGCATCAACTGCTGCTGCAGCAGCGCTCGCTCCAGCAGCAGCCGCAGGTGGTCCAGGTCCACCGGCTTCTGGATGAAGTCGAACGCGCCCTCTTTCATGGCGCGCACCGCTTCATCAATCGAGCCGTAGGCGGTCATCACCACGACGGGAAGCCCCGGGTCCAGCTCCTGCGATTGCCGCAGCAGGTCCAGGCCCGAGCAGCCGGGCAGCTTCAGGTCGGTCAACACCACGGAAAAGGGCTGGGTGTGGAGCAGGTGAGCGGCCGCGGTTCCGTCGGCCGCTTCGGTGCCCGCGAACGCGGCCTTTTCCAGCGCCAGTTTCAACATCTGGCGCAACTCAGCCTTGTCCTCAACGAGAAGAAGTCGGTGGGGCATCCCCGCTCAGCCGGTTGTCGGTATGGATCAGCGCGCCCAGCCCGGCGGCAGCGCGCGGCGGCGCAGGTCTTCTTCCAGGTCGGCGATGGCCTGCCTGGCCGCCGCCACGGCCTGCTTCTGCTTCTCCAGGTCCGCTTGGCGCGTGGTCAGCTCGGCACGGGAGCTCTGCTCGCGCAGGGCTTGGTCCGGATTGGAGTAGAACTGCACGTTGGCCAGGTTCAACTCGCGCTGCTGGATGTCCAGCTTTCTCTCTTCGAGCGCCACCGCCTCCCGCAGCTTGACGGCTTTCTCGCGGTAGGCCTTTTCTTCCTCGGCGCTGTCCTTCTTCGCCTCTTCTTTGGGCTTCTCGCCCTCTTTGCCCTTTTCCCCTTCCTTGCCCTTCTCGCCCTTTTCACCGGGCTTGCCCTTGACAGGCTCCACCGCCGTGGTGCTCAGGCCTCCCTCGCGCGGCAGGTTGTCGTTATTGTAGACGCGGGTGGCCGGCGCCGGGATGCCCTTCCTGGCCCGCTGCTGGCGGGCGGCTTCACCCAGCGACTGGGCCGCCAGCGTGGTCGAAAACAGAAACGCCGCGGCCAGCAACGCCGCCGTCAGGCTGAGCGTTCGGGAGAGAAACGTGAACTTCGTTTTCATAGAATCCATCCTGAGTGTTGTCAGTGCTGCCTCAACTGTACCGCCCCCGCGGGGCCAAATCAAGGACGCCAAACCACCGGGTGCCATTCGTTTCCCCGCTGGACCGCTCCGCCCCCCCGCCCCAGGCGGCAATTGCCGGGCGGCTTCAGGCCGAAGCGGCCGTGGCGCCCGTTGCCGACAGCGGCAGCGTCACCGTAAACGTGGCGCCTTTGCCGGCCTCGCTCGACACCTCGATCTTCCCGTTGTGGTTGACGACTATCTTATGGACGAGCGCCAACCCCAGTCCGGTTCCGGCCTTCTTGGTGGTGAAGAAGGGGATGAACACCTTCTCCATGTTTTCGCGGGCGATGCCGGAGCCGTTGTCGCTGAAACGGAGGCGAATCACCGGTCCCTGGTCGCCATTTTCCACCTGTCCTTCCACCCGCATCATTCCCGGCCGGCCGGCCTCGGCGATGGCCTCACAACCGTTGCGCAGCAGGTTGGCGAAACATTGCCGCAGCAGCGTCTGGTCGGCGCTGACGGTGGGGAAGTCGCCCTCGAGGTCGAGCTTTACGCCCGGGAAATCGCCGCGCTCGGTGATCTCCCCGAAGCTGTTTTCGATCAACTCGCGCGTGGAAACCTCGCAGGCCACCATGTTCAACGGCCGCGAAAAATTCAGGAAGTCGGTGACGATCTGGGTGAGGAACTGCGTCTCCGCCACGATCCGCGCCGCGTGCTTGTGCGCCCCATCGAGCGCGTCCTCGCCGCGAATCAACTGCGCGTACCCGGAGATGGTGGCCAGCGAGTTCTTGAACTCGTGGGCGATGCCGGCCGACATTTCACCCAGCGCCGCCAGGTTTTCTTTCAGGCGCACTTGCTGCTGGAGCGCGGTGATTTCCGTCAGGTCGCTGAGCAGGCAGATGGCGCCGCCCACCTTGGCTTCACCGAGGATCGGTGACATGCCCACCCCCAGCACCTTGGTTTCACCGTTCGGCGCCCGGTAGGCCAGGGTAATCCGTCGGAAGGTCTGGCCGGTGCGCAGGCACATCTCCAGCTTCTCGACGATCGGCGCACTGACATCGGCGGACTGGTTCCCGCCGAACACTTCGCGAAAGCTGCGGCCTTCCAGAAGCTGGTGGCCGAGCACTGTTTTGGCCGCCGGATTCGACTCGGTGATCAGTCCCTGAGCGTTCAGCATCACCAGGCCGGTGGCCATGTTCCGCATGATGGTGGCACTGAGCTCCTCGCTCTCCAGCGCCCGCTGCCGCTCGGTGCGGTGCAGTGTTTCGAGCTCTTTTTCCTGCTCGCGCAGGCGCTGGATCACGCCCTGGAACGTGGCCATGGCGAAGGCGGGGTCGTCCGGATACCGGCCGGCGCGCGCCGGGGCCGAAAAATCCGGCTCGACGCGCATTTGCTTGAACATGCGGCGCAACAGCAGCAGCAACAGAATGAATGCCGCCAGGCCGATCACGGAGATCGCCACCAACTTGGTGAGCAGCATCAGCCGCGGGTCCGGCTCGTCAAACTGCAGCCACGTCAGAAGGTGAGCGACAGGTACCAATGCACAATCTCCTTGCCCCACAGCGCCGAGAACAGGGCCATGATTCCCAGAAACGTGCCGAAGGGCAGTTCATAGCGGCTGTCTTTTCCGGCCACCAACATATAGGAACCGCCGATGACCGCGCCGAGCAGCGACCCGAGGAAAATCGTGAGCAGGGCCAGCTTGATTCCCAGAAAAATCCCCACCAGCGCCATCAATTTCACGTCGCCGAAGCCCAGCCCTTCCTGGTGGCGGACCGCTTTGTAGGCGGCGGCCACGAACCCCAGCAGCCCGGCCCCGGCCGCGCCGCCCAGCAATGCGTCGGCCAGCGACACCAGTGGCTCGGGAGGATAAACATCGAGCAGGCGCGCCAGCAGGGCGGCCGTGCCGTCGTGGAGCGGGACCACCAGGCTGAGCGCCAGCCCGGCGGCCATTCCGGGAAAGGTCAGAGCGTCGGGCAGCAGGCGGTCGTGCAGGTCAATGAACGTCAGCGCGATCATCAGCGAGCCGAACAGCGCGTACTTGAAGAACGGCGGCTCGAAACCGAACAGCGCCGCCAGCGCCGCGAACATCGCGCCGGCCAGAAGCTCCACCAGGAAATAGCGGGGCGAGATGCGCGCGGCGCACTTGCGGCATTTTCCCCCGAGCGCCAGATAGCTGGCCAGCGGAATGTTCTCATACCACGCGATCTGGTGGTTGCAGTGCGGACAGTGGGAGCGGGGCGTCACCACGCTTTCGCCGCGCGGCACGCGGTGGATCACCACGTTCAGGAAGCTGCCGATAATCAGCCCGAATGGAAATGCGATCAGTGAGAACACGCTTATTATTGCCCGCCCGCGCCCGGCCCGCCCGCGCCCGGCCCGCCGGCGGCCGGCCCGGAAACAGCCTGCCGGTACACCTGTTCGGTTCTTTCGGCCATTATATCATCGGTGGCGTTCAACTCGACGAAGCGCCGGCCGCGCGCCCCCATCGCGCGCGCCTCGCCGGGGCGGGCGAACAGTTTTTCCAGCGCCGCGCCCACTTCGATCCCGTGGTTCTCGACCAGCAGGCCGGTCTCGCCGTCACGCACGATTTCCGGCAGCCCGCCGGCGTCGCTGGCGACCACCGGCACGCCGTGGCCCATCGCCAGCAGCGCCGCCGAACCCAAGCCTTCCGATTCCGAGAGATGGACGAAGACATCGAGCGCATAAAAAAAGGGCGAGATGTCGGGCTCGCGGGCCAGCATGCGGACGTTGGCGCCCACTGGCCGCCAACGTTCGGCGTCGGAGGCGACAATCAACAGATGCAGGCGCGGCCGGGATGCGGCCGCCTCCAGCAGCGGCTGAATGGGCTTCTCGCGCAGGGCAGTCAGCGTGCCGGCCACAAAGGCGTCGCCGGGGAGGCCCAGGCGCCGGCGGAATTCCGCGCGCTGTTCGGCAGCGGCGGCCAGGTCGGGCAGGCGCACTCCGTCGAATACCACGGCGATTCGCTCCTGCGGCACGCCGGCGAAAGCCAGCTCGCGCGCCACATATTTCGACACGGCGATGTATCGCGCTGCGCCGGCGTACTTGCGCTGCGAAAGCCAGCCCCGGCCGACGGGAAACGCCACCCGCCGCGAAACGACCAGGGGCACACGCGGCGGCCAGAATCTCATGGCCATCGGGAAATCCGCTGGTATCAGCCACTGGGTCGCTACGGTGTGGGCGCGTGCGGCGTGAGCGTGGATGACGTCGGCAGCGGCGGCGGGGAAGCGCAGGCCGCTGCGGAGCGGCGCGGCGTCCAGGCCCGCGG
>JBKKAI010000392.1:0-2525 GCA_046714815.1 Terriglobia bacterium
GTCTTCGGATTGGCGGAACAGCACGGTGAGCGGCGGGCGCGGCCCGCGCTGGTTCACCACGATCCCGAACTGCGTCAGGTCGGCGGGCGTAATCGAGCGCGCCGGCGTCGGCACGCCGATCACTCCCTGCCGCCTCAGCGTCTGGAAAATGTTCACCGGGCCGTTCACCGCCAGCGGGTTGGCGGCGTTCAGCGTGGTCAGCACCTGGGCGATCTGGCGGTAGCCGTCAATCTCGTTGAGGGCGTTGACCACGTAGTCAATCTGGAAATCAACCGGCGCGAAGAAAAGGCCGTAGCCGCCGCGGATGGTGGTCTTGCGGTCGTTCCACGGGTCCCAGGCGAAGCCGAAGCGCGGCGCCACGTTGTTCATGTCGGTGGGCAGCGGCTCCTTGCGGCGGTCCACGTCGTAGCGCACGCCGAAATTCAGCGTCAGGTTGGGAACCGGCTTCCAGGCATCCTGCAGGAAGAAGGCGTAGAGGGGATAGTTGGCTTTCACCACGCCGTCGCCGAAGCCCTGCTGGAAGCTCTGCGCCAGGCCCAGGTTGAACCCCTGGAGCGCGGTGATGGTGGTCGCGGCCAGGGCCGGGTTGACGAAGGCCGCCGGCAGCGTGCCGAAAGTGAAGCGCCCGCTGAAGAACGTCCGCGAGTTGCTGTTGTTGTTCCGCAGCAGCACCTGGCCGCCCATCTTCAGGCTGTGCGTTCCCCGCGTGAGGCTCAGGTTCTCGACGAATTCGTTTCGACGGGTGATCGTTTCGCTGGGCAGGAACCGGTCGCGGTTGAAGAAGCCGAATCCGGCGATCTCCAGCGCCGGCCCGAACAGCTCGTTGGTCCCGGTGAACGGGTTCGAATAATTGAACTGGTAGCGGAACTCGTTGATCGCGGTTGGAGAAAATGTGTGCGTCCAGCCGGCCAGCCCGGTCACATCGAACAGGTCGCTGATAAAACCGCGCGACAAGCCCACCAGCCCGCTCAGGTTGGGGTTGGTGTCGAAGCTGTCGGTGATGTTGAAGCGGAAGTTGAACTGGTTATTGTCGTTGAGGCGGTGGTCCAGCCGCAGCAGGCCCTTGTAGTCGTCGGTCTGAAAGGGAAACACGCCGCTGTTGAGGCGGAACAGATCGCGCGTGGACTGCGGCGCGGTCAGCGCGGCGCGCAGTGGAGCGGCGGCCGCCGCCGGCAGCGTCGCCAGGATCGCTTCCTGCGCCCGCGGCGGCTCGAAAATGGAGAGGTCAGTCAGGACCGGGACGGCCACCGACTCGCGGCGCCGCAACTGCTCGTATCCCAGGAAGAAAAAGCTGCGGTCCTTGGCGATGGGGCCGCTCAGCGTGCCGCCAAACTGCTGGCGCGTGGAATCCGGTTTCACCCGGACGTTTCGTCCAGCCTGCAGGCTGAGATTGGGATCAATCGCGAACGGATCGCCGGCGTCCATACTTTGGTGGCGGAAAAAGCCGAACACGGAGCCATGGACCTGGTTCCCTCCCGACTTGGTGATAATGTTCACGACACCGCCGCGGGCGCTGCCGTGCTCGGCCGAATAGTTGGCGCGGTTGATCTGGAATTCCTGCACCGCTTCCTGGCTGACGGTGGCGCGCACGCCGCCCCCGGCATCATTGGCTTCGCCGCCGTCCACCGAGACGTTGTTGCCGCGCCCGTTGCTGCCGTAGAACGAGAGGCCGCTGTCGGCGGTCTGCTTCACGCGGAAGCTGGTGGCGTCGGCCAGCGCCTTGGAATCAGCCACGCCCGGCGCCAGCAGCGCGAACGCCAGGTAATCGCGGCGGTTGATCGGCAGGTTTCGCACCGCCTGTTCGGAGATGGTGTTGGACTGCTGCGAGCGTTCCACCTCCACCACCGGGGTCTCGCCGGTCACCTCCACCAGTTGGGTGGACGCACCCACGGCAATCCGGAAGTCAATCACGGCCGCCTCACCGACAGTGAGCGCCACGCTCTTGCGAGTCTGGGGGGTAAAGCCTTCCCGCTCCACCTTGATGTCGTAGCCGCCGGGAGGCAGCAGCAGCACGCGGTATTCGCCACGCTCGTCGCTGACAGACTCGCGCACCAGGCCCGTGTCGGCGCTCGTCACGGTGACTTTGGCGCCGGGAACCACCGCACCGGTGGCATCGGTGATCGTGCCGCTCAGGACCGCCGTGGTTTTTGACTGAGAAAATGCGGGGGGCGAAAGAAGCAGCACAAAGCCGGCAACCATAAGAATGGCTTTTCGCATGACGATCTCCTTTGGAACAACAGCACTTGACCCTGTTTGGAAGCTACACCCACGAAAGCCGGACTGTCAAGAAGGTAGGGGTGTTCTTGCGCGCCTGCGCGCGGCATTAATCAGCCCCGGCTTCTCAACGCCCGAGGGCACCCCCAGGTCGGCGATCAACGGTGCGCCAGCTTCGGTTCGGCTGCCGCGCTTCGAGCGAGGGAAAAATCGTCGGCTGCGGGTGTCGGCGCCTGCGGGCAGCGGCGGCTCCGCGGTGACTAAAGAAGCTAACTAACCAGAGACCTGATTGATGGTTCTCCAGCCTGTTC
>JBKKAI010000393.1:0-3050 GCA_046714815.1 Terriglobia bacterium
GGAATCGTAAAGGACCAGCTCGACGTTGGGGCGGGCAGCGGCGAAGCGCTCGGACAGGCGGAAGTCCACCGACTCGTCGCGGCGCCCGTGAAACACCAGTGTGGGCTGGGTCACGTCGGGGAACGCTTCGTAGCGCAGGCCGTCTTCGATCAGCCCGTAGCCGATGCGGCGCTCCTGTTTCTCGCCGTAGTGGAACACAGAGCGCCAGCCGCGCTCGCGCCACTGGGTCAGCGCGCCGGCCTCGAGCGACTCGGCCCAACGCTCAGCCAGGCCGAAGGCCGGCGCCAGCAGCACCACGGCGCTGACCCGCGCTCGATGCCGCGCGGCATAGAGCGCCGCGAGATACCCGCCCATGCTCGATCCCAGCAGAAGGACTGGCTTATCTCCGATGAGCGAATCGAGGAATGCGAGCTGCTGCGTGAGGGTGCTGTGCTCGAAATCGCCCTCGGTCAGGTCGGGAACGTCGAGCTGCCGGCCCTGTTCGGCGAAGCGGCGCCGGAAAAACTGCGCCTTGCTCGACTGCGGGCCGGAGGCGAATCCGTGCAAATAGAGGGCCGCCGCCACCTGGGTCAGTCCAGCATGAACAGGTCGAGGACGCGATAGGCCTGGTCCACCACCAGCACGCGGTTGCCCAGGAACACGCGCGAGATGCCGGAAGGCAGCGGGGCGAGCTGCTGCGTCAGCGCCACGGGGAAGGGTTGCAGCCGCCGCTGCAAGCCGGGCGGCAGCGTTCCGTTGCGCTGCACCTGGCGCTCGAGGCCGGGCGGCAGCCGGCCGCGCTTCGCCAGGCCCGGAGGCAGGCTCGAATCGTTTCCCCGCACATAGTTATTGATGGTGGCCCGCTCGGCGCCGCTGACTGTGTAGACAGGCTCACGCCAATGGCTTTGTGTTTGGGCCGGCGGGAGAGATACCGTGCTGTCGCGCTGCCCGGTATCGGTCCGGGTGTGGACGGTCCCACCGCCGCTGCTGCCGGGTGCGGGCGACGAGGGCATGGGGTGCTCTGGCCGTGCTCCGCCCAACGCGACAAAGCGCAAGGGCGTCTCCACCGGCAGAACCAACTCATTCTTGCCGGTGAGGTAAGCGCCCGCGGTGCCGGCGCCGGCGCCGGTGGCCGCGCCGATGGCCGCTCCCTTTCCGCCGCCGGCAAGCGCCCCGATGATGGCTCCGGCGGCCGCGCCGCCGCCAATCAGCGCCGCGTTCCGCTTACCATGCGATTTTCCGTCCAGCGTCACCTGCTCGGTGCGCAGGGCCTGCCCGCCGGCGCCGGTCAATTCCAGCACCAACTCCGCCGGCCGCTTCAGGCGGCCCGAGCTCACTGCTTTCACTACGCGCCCGGTCACAGTGGTGTTTTTTTCCAGGCGCGCCCGGCCGTCGCCCAGCGGCGCCGCCAGCGCGAGCGGATTCATCAACGTGGCACTGCAGGTGTCACCGTCTTTCGCTTCGCCGGTGTTGATCTCGTTCAACAGTCGGATCTCCACCGGGGTTCCGGCGGCGACCGCGAGCGCCTGCGGCCTCTGGACGGCGCGACGGAGGCCCTGTGCCGGGGCCGGCAGCGAAATCGCCAGCGCCAGCGCCACCACTACCGTGGGCCGGTGGATTCGAGTGATTCTCATCGGGAACTCCTTTCGAAAGAACCGAGAGCAGGCCGTAAGTCTAACACAGGTATGAAACTGTAGTTGTTATCCCGCGCCGGTACGGTTTGGCATGCCGCTTGCTTATGTCATCGTCGGAAAGGGCCGGTGAACATGATCCGCGAGAAAAAGTTCTTGAATACCAACCTGGTGGGTCGCGACGCTGAAAAGCTCAACCACGATCTGCGCCGCCGCATCGTAGGGCAGGAAGACGCCATCGAGCAGGTGGTCAAGGTTTACCAGACGTACCTGGCGGCGATGAACAGCCCCAGCCGGCCGGTGGGCAACTTTCTTTTTCTCGGTCCCACGGGTTCCGGCAAGACGCGGATGGTCGAGGCCGCAGCCGAATCGCTGGTGGGCAATCCGAACGCGATCGTCAAGATTGACTGCGCCGAGTTCCAGCACAGCCACGAGATCGCCAAGTTGATCGGCTCCCCCCCGGGCTACCTCGGGCACCGCGAGACGCACCCGCTGCTCAGCCAGGAAGGGCTGAATCAGCATCACACCGACACCTGCAAGCTGAGCTTTGTTCTGTTCGACGAGATCGAGAAGGCATCCGACTCGCTCTGGAACCTGTTGCTCGGCATTCTCGATAAGGCCACGCTGACGCTGGGCGACAACCGCCGCGTGGATTTCTGCAACTCCCTGATCTTCCTGACCAGCAACCTCGGCGCCGGCGAGATGTCCACCATCATGACGCCGCGCCTGGGCTTCATGAACCGGCCTCCCGCCGAGGGCGAACGGCTCTGGGAGAAGATCTCGACCGCCGGTCTGGACGCCGCGCGAAAAAAGTTCACCCCTGAGTTCATGAACCGCCTCGACAAGGTGGTGGTGTTCAGGCCGCTGGGCGACCCGGAACTTCGCAGGGTCCTCGAGTTGGAACTGGGCTTCGTGCAGCAGCGCATCTTCAGATCCACTCAGTGCGCCCAGTTCTTCTTCCTGTGCACCGACCCGGCCAAGGACTTTCTGCTGCGCGAGGGCACGGACCGCAACTACGGCGCGCGGCACTTGAAGCGCTCGCTGGAGCGGCACCTGGTGTACCCGCTCTCGAACCTGATCGCCACCAACCAGGTGCGCGCCGGCGACATGGTGCGCGCCGACTTCGACGCCGAGCGTTCCGGCCTCATCTTCTACCGCGAGGCCGAGAGCCTGCCGGTATACGCCATGGCCAGCCAGGCGTATGCCGATTCGCTGAAGCCCAGCCTGCCGACGCCGCCGCCTCCGCCCACGGAACAGCCGGCCGTCCGACAGCGCCGAGCGCCCTATTGATGAGTTTCGCGAAATAGGGTGACAGCATGCATTGTGGGGCGGGTCTCCTGACCCGCGCCGGGCGATCCTCGCCCGGCGCCAAAAGCCGGCCACAGGCCGGCTGCGGACCAGTTTTCAGCCTCGATGCGCTCGGCAGTTAAGAGTCATGAG
>JBKKAI010000394.1:0-5503 GCA_046714815.1 Terriglobia bacterium
GAGATGTTCCTGCCATAGATCGGGTTGGTCCCGAAAAACGGGTTGGCGAACTGCTGGCTGAGGTAGTCAATCGTGCGCTGATCGCGCACCGGCGCCCGGCTCAGATATTGAGCCGGTGTATTGTTCAACTGCCGGTCCACTCCCAGCCGCGTGCCGCGGGTGCCGACATAGGAGGTATCCAGCAGGAATGATCCGGGCAGTGCCTGCTGCAGGCCGAAAGAGAACTTCTGGAGGTAGGGTTGTTTCCGCCGCTCGGGGAAGAAACTGACAGACTGCCCCAGGTTGGTGGCCAGGCCGCCGGCGGCTCCCACCTGCGGGATCAGGCCCGTGGGGAACGGGTCGGCGGTCGTGGCGCGAAAGGTCAGGCCTCCGTCAAGAGACGCTTGAATCGGCGTGGACTGGCCGAAGCCGGTCTGAATCGAGTTTGTCTTGTTGACGCCGATAGTGTCGTAGAAGAAACCGTAGCCGAGGCGCAGGACGGTTTTCGGCAGCACCTGCCAGGCGAGGCCCGCCCGCGGCATGAAATTGTTCTTTTCCCCGCGCCAGTAGGCCCGCCCGTTGCCGTCCACATTGACGAAGGTCAACCCGCCTGGAACCCGGAACTGGCCCGGCGGGATCTCCGGAATGGGACTCAGGGCGTAGTTCAGACGCGCCTGCTCCTGGATCGGATTCGCCCGGTCGAAAGCAAAGTGGGCCACTGAGCGGTCGAATCGCTCCGTGACCGGAGACTCGAACTCGTAGCGCAGCCCGAGGTTCAGCGTGAGTTTCGACGTCACCTTGAAATCATCCTGAAGGTACAGGCCGAAATACTTGTCCTGCTCGGCCATCGAGGCCGTTCGGTTGAGCTCGCCGTCGGGAACTTCCAGCAGGAAGGCGGCCAGCTCGCCACCCACCGGCGGCGATGGCGAATTGTCGAAAGGACCTCGCGTGTAGGTGGTGGAGAAGGCCAATTGCGGCGCGACATCCAACTGGAAACGGCCCAGGCTCTCCCGGTAGACCCGGTAGTCGGCGCCGAACCGAAGGTTGTGGTTTCCGTGCAGCCTGGTGA
Organism: Terriglobia bacterium; assembly: GCA_046714815.1. Taxonomy (GTDB): domain Bacteria; phylum Acidobacteriota; class Terriglobia; order JAJPHL01; family JAPKYU01; genus JBKKAI01. Next base: position 1,049 of record JBKKAI010000394.1, read on the forward strand.
AAGTGCCGGCGAAAGAGTGCGTCGTCGAGTAATTCCCTCCGTCGCCACTCTCCCAGTTCCCCAACTGCGTGAAGGAGCCCACCTGGACATTCGGGAAGGTGGCCAGCCGGCTGTCCACCAGTCCGGCGACGCGGCGGGAGAAGCCGAGCGAGGTCAGGTCGAATCCGCGGCTCTGGCGCCGCTCGGTGAACGTGGCGCGCGTGAGCCCATAGCGGAAGTTCACCAGGAACGCGGGAGTAAACACGTACACATCGTCGAAAGAGATGCCCTTGTTCTCGCGGTTCAGGACGATCCCGGTGGCTTCCGTGTGGAACCTCTGGTTCTTGTGCTCTTCCCAGAAATCCGCGCTGAGCCGCAAAAAGATTCGGTGATTCTGGTGGAAAGCGTGATCGAGGCGCGCCATGTGCACCCAGGTCTCTTCGGTGTTGGGCCGGTTCGTGAAGTAGTTGTTTCGTCCGTCGCGGGTCCCCGGCTGGTTGGGAGCGGACCAGTGTTTCAGGATGTTCTGCGCCACCGGATCGAGGCGCTGTGGCGGGATGATGTTGTTCGGGAAAGGCTGGCGGCTGAAGCGGCCGCCCGGCGCAACCACCGTTGTAGCCGGATCGTAAACCCGGTAGGTGGGTCCCAGGGCCAGCAACTCGGAAAGGTCCCCGCGGCGCATGGCCTCGGTCGGCACCGTTCCGGTGAAAGGCGCCGGGATCCCGAACCGATTCGCTTCCCAGGCGTAGAACCAGAAGGTCTTGTTCCGGCCCTGGTAAATGCGGGGGATCCGCACCGGGCCGCTGGCGGAGACGCCGTAGCGGTTGTCCTGATAGACGGCAAGTTTCTGGCCCGCCCGGTTCTGGAACAGGTTGGGCGCGTCGAAAATCCGGTTCCGCACCCACCAGTGCGCCTCGCCGTGCAGGTCGTTGCCGCCGCTCTTGGTGCTGACGTTGACCAGGGCGCCGATCGTGTGGCCGATGCCGGCGTCGTAGGAGGCGGTTTGCACTTTGAATTCGGCGACCGCCGTCTGGGGAGGGATGAAGCCGACGCGCGCCGACGTGCCCTGGGCCTGAGTGTTGGAGACGCCGTCGAGAGTGAACTCGTTGTTATACGTGCCGGCGCCGTCGGTGGCAAACTGCGAGTTCTTGTTGATGGAGAACGATCTCGCCTTGGCCAGGCGCATGTCGGTGGAATTGATGATGCCCGGCGCGAGCTGCACCAGGACCATCGGGCTGCCGCCGAACGACGGCAGCTCCACCACCCGGCGTTCGTCAATCACCTGGCCGAGCGACGATTCCGCGGTGCTGAGCAGCGGTGTCTCCGCCCGGACCACGATGGATTCCGCCGCGCTGCCCACCTGCATCTCGATGTTCACTTCCACTGTGTCGCTGACGCGCACCTGGATTCGTTCGCGGACAAATTTCTTGAATCCGGCCATTTCCGACTGGAGGGTGTAAGCGCCGGAGAGAAGGTACGGCAGGGTGAAATTGCCGGACTCGTTGCTTTTCGCCGCGGCGGAAACCCCGGTGGCGATGTTCGTGGCCCGCACTTCCGCGCCCACGATGACCGCCCCGCTCGGATCGGTGATGCGTCCCAGGATCGTGCCGCGCGTCTCCTGCCCCCAAACCAGGCCGGGCATCAGGACGGCCGCGAAAATGCTCCAACGCACAAGCCGGTGAGCGCGCATAACATACCTCCTTGGCTTGGCTGCCGATTATACAGTGCTGTCAGCCGGTCGCTTGCTTAAAGTCAGCCACTCCGGCCGAGGCGGCCGTAGTATCATGAACGGGCCAGAGATTACCGCGATGAACCTTCTGCTTCTTTATCCTGAGTTTCCCGACACCTTCTGGAGTTTCAAGCATGCCCTGAAGTTCCAGGGGAAACGCTCGGTTTATCCCCCGCTCGGCCTGCTCACCATCGCTCCGCTGTTTCCCGCCGGCTGGGGCCGCCGCCTGGTTGACCTGAACGTGGAGCGCCTGCGCGACAGCGACCTGGAATGGGCCGACGCCGCTCTGATCAGCGGCATGATCGTTCAGCACAAGTCCCTCGAAGAGCTGGCCGGACGATGCCGCCGCCGCGGCCTGCCGGTGGTGCTGGGAGGCCCCATTACCAGCGGCGTGGACCTGAGCCACCTCGGCGATGCGCTGGTCGAAGGCGAGGCCGAAGAGCTGATCGGGCAGCTCGCGGCGGATCTGGAAGCCCGCGCGCTGAAGCCGAAGTACATGGCTCCCGATCGCCCTTCCCTGCACGGCCTGCCCGTGCCGGACTGGAGCCTGGTGCGCCGCCGGAAGTACGGCTCCATGGCCATCCAGTATTCGCGGGGCTGCCCGTTCAACTGCGAGTTCTGCGACATCATCGAGATCTACGGGCGCAAGCCGCGCACCAAAACGCCCGAGCAGGTCGTGGCGGAATTGGAATCGCTGCTGCGCGTCGGGTGGCGCGGCTCGGTGTTCATCGTGGACGACAACTTCATCGGCAACAAACGGAGCGTGAAACAGTTGCTGCCGGTGCTGGCCGATTGGAACGAGCGGAACAAGTATCCGTTCTACTTCCTGACCGAGGCCTCGTTAAACCTGGCTGAGGATGAGGAGTTGCTGCGGGAAATGCGCCGCGCCAACTTCACCAAGGTCTTCCTGGGAATCGAGACGCCGGTGGAGGCCAGCCTGATCGAGACGCAGAAATACCAGAACACACGCAAGGACCTGGTGCAGAGCGTCAAGTTGATCCAGAGCTACGGCATGGAGGTGATGGGCGGTTTTATCGTCGGCTTCGACAATGATCCGCCGAACATCTTCGAGGAGCAGGTGCGCTTCATCCGCGAAAGCGCCATCCCGGTCGCCATGGTTGGGCTGCTCACGGCGCTGCCCAACACCCAGCTCTACCGCCGCCTGCAGCGCGAAGGCCGGTTGCGCATGCAGAGCACCGGCAACAACACGGACTGCACGCTCAATTTCATTCCCAGGATGAACGCCGAAGCGCTGGTAGAGGGTTATAAGACGATCCTGAAAGTCATCTACCAGCCGGACGAATACTATCGGCGGGTGCTGCGCTTTCTGGAACAGCGCGGGCCGAACGGCATTCCGGCCTCGCACAAAGTTTCCGACTACCTGGCCTTCGGCGCCTCACTGATGCGTCAGGGCGTGCTCGGCCGCTCGCGAATAGCCTACTGGCGCTTTCTGGTGAATGCGGCCCGCCACCACCGCGAGAACTTCGCCAACGCGGTGGCCCTGGCCATCCAGGGCTATCATCTCCATCGCGTCACCGAAAGCTACTGCGGTACTTGAAGTACCGGGATGCCTTCATGGGCGCCGAAGGCGCTTCCGCGGATTTGCGCTTATTTGCGGTTATCATACGCGCTATGCAGAGTGCGAAGTGCGAAGTTCGGAGCGCGGAATGCGCGTTGCGGCTGATGCTGAGCGGCGTCCTTTTTTCACAGGGCCTTTTAGCGCAGCAGCCGGGACCGGGCCGCGAGAATTTGGCGATGCGCGGCTTCCCGCCCGCCGAAGCGCGCGCCCAGCGGGAATGGGAAGGGAAGTTCCGCGCCGTGCCGGACCCGGCGCGCCTGCGCGAGTACATGCGCGTGATTTCGCAGGAGCCCCACCATGCCGGCTCGCCGGCCAGCAAGCGGGTGGCCGAGTACATCCTCGGGAGGTTCCGCGAATGGGGCCTGGACGCGAAGATCGAGGAGTTCCAGGTGCTGCTGCCCACGCCGAGCGAGCGGCTGGTGGAGATGATCGAGCCGGAGAAATTCCGCGCTGAGTTGCGCGAGCCGGCCGTGCCCGAAGACCCGGATTCGACCGACGCCAACCAGCTCCCAACCTTCAACGCCTATTCGGCCGACGGCGACGTGGCCGCGCCGCTGGTCTACGTCAACTACGGAGTGCCCGAGGACTACGCGCAGTTAAAACAAATGGGCGTGGACGTGCGGGGCAAGATCGTCATCGCGCGCTACGGGCAGAGCTGGCGCGGCATCAAGCCCAAAGTCGCGCACGAAAACGGCGCGTTGGGCTGCCTGATTTTCTCCGACCCGAAGGACGACGGCTATTTCCGCGGCGACGTTTTCCCCGAGGGCCCGTTCCGGCCGGCGCAGGGCGTGCAGCGCGGCAGTGTGATGGATCTGCCCACCCACCCGGGCGATCCGCTGACGCCCGGCTGGGCGGCGGTCCAGGGCGCGCGGCGGCTGTCGCTCGCCGAGGCCAAGACGCTGCAGAAAATCCCGGTGCTCCCGATTTCCTACGGCGACGCGATTCCGCTCCTGAAAAAACTGCGCGGGCCGGTGGCGCCCGAGGCCTGGCGCGGCGCGCTGCCGCTCACCTATCACCTCGGGCCCGGACCCGCCGTGGTCCGGCTGAAGGCCGCGTTCCGCTGGGACGTTCGGCCGATTTATAACGTGATCGCGCGCCTTCCGGGCGCGGAGCTTCCCGAGGAATGGATCCTCTACGGCAACCACCACGACGCCTGGGTGAACGGCGC
>JBKKAI010000395.1:0-2555 GCA_046714815.1 Terriglobia bacterium
CGTCAACACCACCGAGGGAACCTACCAGGAACGAGTCTGACCGGATTCTGCCATTGACGATTTTGTCATTGACGATTGAAGAGCAACGTCAATGGGGTCCAATCGTCAATGACAAAATCGTCAATGCTGAAATTCTTCAAAAGCGGAATAGTTCGCTGGCTGACTTCTGCGAGCTGACGACGAGCCTGGTCTGGGCCGCGCAGCGCGTCTCCAGCGCCATGGCCGCCGTGAGGCGCGCGATCTCCGGGTGGTTGTTCTGCTCGCTCAGATGCGCCAGCACCAGCACCGCGGCGCCGCCGTCGTAGTCCTGCAGAATAAAGTTGGACACGGCGTCGTTCGACAGGTGTCCGGTGCGGCTCATCACCCGCTGTTTCACCGCCCACGGGTACGGCCCCACCTTCAGCATGTCCAGGTCGTGGTTCGACTCCAGCACCAGGCAGTGGCAGCCGCGCAGGTGGGTCTTGATGGAATCGGGCATGTACCCCAGATCGGTGCAGACGCCGATGCGGATGCCCTCGGCCGACAGGCAGAAGGCCACCGGGTCGGCGGCATCGTGCGGGATGGTGAACGGCTCGATTTCAATGTCCTTGATGCGCAACTTCTGTCCCGCGCGGAAAGTCTCAAACACCGGCTTCCAGGATTTCGGCGCGTCATCCGGCGGCTCGAGCGGCCCCCCGCAGCGTAACGCTCCGGGTTGCAGCGGCGGCGCACCCTGCGCCTGCGGCGGCAACGCCGGCGGCCGGCCCGGCGCGGCCTGAACACCAGGCATCGTGGTGGTGGTGGTGGCGCCGGCCGCGGCGGCCCGTGACTGCGCGCCGTCTTCAAATTCCAGTGGGATCGCCGCCCGCGTCCGTTCGTTCAGATAAATCGGCACGTTCAGCGCGCGCGCCAGCGCCACCATGCCGGCGACGTGGTCGTGATGCTCGTGGGAGATCAGAATGGCGTCGAGCGAATCAACCGGCTCGCCCAGGCTCGCCAGCCGGCGCAACGTTTCGCGGCGGCTGAGGCCGGCGTCCACCAGCACGCGGGCCCGCTCGGTGGCCACCAGGGTGGCGTTGCCGCTGCTGCCGCTGCCGACGACTGAGACTCGAACGCTCGTGGATTCTCCCGTTGGCCCCGCCCAAAGGCCGCCTCTGGGTGCTCCTGGAAACCCGGGCGCCAGCGGTCGAGCGCTTAGCAGGCCAGTTGTTCGCGCTCGATCTTCAAGCCGTCCAGGTTCCCGAGAACCGTCACCGCGATCTGCTGCGGCGCGAAAAACTCGATTGCGATCTCCTGCAGCTCTTCCCGCGTGACCCGCTCAATTCTAGTCACGATTTCGTCGAGCGAAAAGAACTTTCCGAAGTACATCTCCTGGCGTGCCAGATTCGACATCCGGCTGGTCGTGGACTCGAGCGACAGCATCAGGCTGCCCTTCAGGTGGTCCTTGGCGCGGCGCAGCTCCTCGTCGGGGACCAGATTGGCCTTCAGATCGGAGAACTCACCAACGATCAGTTCCACCACCTTACTCGCCGATTCCGTCGAGGTGCCGGCATAGACCGAGAGGCATCCGGTGTCGCGATAGGGGTTGAGTTCGGAGAAAACCGCGTAGGCCAGGCCCTGGCGCTCGCGGATGTTCTGGAAGAGGCGCGAGCTCATGCCGCCGCCGAGCAGGGTGTTCAGCAGGTAGCAGGCATAGCGGCGCTCGTCCGACAGCGGGTAGGAGGGCACGCCCAGGCACATGTGCACCTGCTCGAGCGTTTTCTTGTTGCGCAGGGTGATGCGCGAGTGGGGCGCCGGCTTGGGATCGTCATGGTCGTCCGGGTGCGCCTTCAGCCCCGCGTAGGCCTCGTGCACCAGGTCCACCACGCGCTGGTGCTCCAGGTTGCCGGCCGCCGAGATGATCATGTTGTTGGGCACGTAGCAGCGCCGGAAATAGTCGCGCAGCACCTTCTGCTCCAGGTGCTTCACCGTCTCGCGCGTGCCCAGGATGGGCTTGCCCAGCGCGTGGTCTTTCCAGAAATTCTGCGTGAACAATTCGTGGACCAGGTAATCGGGGTTGTCCTCGTCCATCTTCAGCTCTTCGAGCACCACGCCGCGCTCGCGCACGATATCGGCTTCGTCGAACCGCGGGTTCAACAGCAGGTCGGTGAGCACGTCGAAGGCGATCGGCAGGTGCTCGTCGAGCACCTTGGTGTTGAAGCAGACGCACTCCTTGGCGGTAAAGGCGTCCAGGTGGCCCCCGATCGAGTCCACCGAGCGCGCGATCTGTTCGGCGCTCCGGGAGGTCGTGCCCTTGAACAGCATGTGCTCGATGAAGTGCGAGATGCCGTTCAGCTCCGGGGCTTCGCGCCGCGAGCCGGTCTTGATCCAGATGCCGACCGAAATCGAGCGCACCTGCGCCATGGCTTCGGTGATGACGGTCAGCCCGTTGGGGAGCACTTCGCGGCGGATGTTGCGGATGTCTTTGCGGCTCATCGCGGCGGCGGCAGGCGAAGAGCGTGCCTGATGCATCTTTTGTAGCACACGGCGCGCCCGATTACCAGCATCCGCGACATCGTGGGTTGTGGGGCGGCGTT
>JBKKAI010000396.1:0-2514 GCA_046714815.1 Terriglobia bacterium
CGGGCTGGTGGCGCACTTTGTAGGGCAGTTCAGCCGGGAGAACAACCGGCGCCAGGTGCGCTTTTCGCCGCAGGCCATCGAGGCGCTTCAGCAATACGGGTGGCGCGGCAACATCCGAGAACTCAAGAACGTGGTGGAGCGCCTTCTGATCATGGTTCCGCGCGATGTGATCGAAGCCTCCGACGTCCGCACCGTGGTCCGCACCGGCGGTGCCCGCGCCGCAAACGACGCGCCCCTGGCGGAAACGGGCACCGTTTCGGCCGGCGGATCCTCGGCTAACGTCCCGGCGGCCGCCACGTTGCGGGAATTCAAGGAGGCTACCGAGCGGGCGTGGCTGGTGGCCAAGCTCCGCGAGCAGGCCTGGAACATCTCGAAGACCGCGGAAGTCATCGATACACCCCGCAGCAACCTCTACAAGAAGCTCGAGCAGTATGGGATCTCGCAGGAAACGGACGGATAGGGTACTCTGAAGATTCCGTCGTGGTGGGCTGGATGATCGCCGTTCGACCCGCCCCTTCGGGGCTCGCTCACGGTAGGCCGTTCGACTCGTCTCCGACCCGCGAGGCTCTAGCCGGCCTCGCGGTCCGGGCGACTTGAAGGGCCTGCCCTGAGCGAGCCTCGGAGAGGCGAGTCGAAGGGAGGAAAGTCCGAACTCCGCAGGGCAGTGCGCCGGGTAATTCCCGGTCGGGGCAACTCGAAGGACTAGTGGCACAGAAAATATACCGCTCCGCCGAAGCCCGAAAGGGCGAAGGCGAGTAAGGGTGAAAAGGTGCGGTAAGAGCGCACCGCGTCTGCTGTAAGGCAGATGGCAGGCAAAACCCCGCACGGAGCAAGGCCAAATAGGGAAGCGTTTGAGGACGGCCCGTCCGAGGCTTCCGGGTAGGCTGCTGGAGCCGGTGAGTAATCACCGGCCTTGAGGAATGATCGTCACTTCGCTTTAACCCGCCGTAGCGCCGAAAGGCGCGAAGGTGGGCGAAAGGCGGGGAACAGAATTCGGCTTACGGCCCGCCACGACGGAACTACTCTCTATGACCATCGGGTGACGCACACATGAACATGACCAGACGGATGCTCTTCTTCGGCGTAGCCGCGTTGACAGCCGCGATGTGGCCCGGACCTGACCTCACGGCCCAGCAGACTGCCGGGCCGATTAGAGTCCAGCAGGCGACCGCCGGGCAGGCAGGTCAGCCGCCGCAGGGCCGAGGGGGACGCGGCGGAAGAGGCGGACGCGGGGCGCCCATCCGGCCGGTCGACGGCAAGTGTCCGATGAACACGGCGTTTGTGGCACCAGATGAATGCTCGCGGATCGTACCGCCCGTGAACGGCGCATGCCCATCGGGCACCACGCTGCAGCGTCCCGGTAGTTGCATGTACCCGGAGTTCACGGCGCCATCGATTCTCGACTACCGGCCTCGCAACACGCTGGTCGTGGCCGAGCACCAGGTGCCGCGGGCGAAGTACCCCGTCATCGATATTCACAGCCATCACGGGGTGTCTGAACTGAACCTCGAGCAGACCATCAAGGAGATGGACGCGCTCAACCTGCAGATTCTGGTCAACCTGAGCGGCGGCAGCCAGCCCGATCAGGTGAAGGGGCGCGTCGATTACATCAAGAGCACGAAGTATGCGAACCGGTTCGCGGTGTTTGCCAACGTGAACTGGGACCAGCCTGACGCGCCGGGCTGGGCGGAGAAGGCCGTGGCCGATCTCGAGGCGGCCGTCAAGAACGGCGCGATTGGCCTGAAGATTTCCAAGGGCCTCGGCTTGCAGAACCAGAAGGCCGACGGCTCGCTGGTGAAAGTGAACGATCCGCTGCTGAAGCCGATCTGGGACGCCTGCGCGCGCCTGAACATCCCGGTCATTATCCACACGGCCGAGCCCGAGGAGTTCTTTTCGCCGCTCGACTTCCAGAACGAGCGCTGGCTGGAATTGGCGCTGTTCGAGGATCGGCGCAACTACATGCCGGGGCGGCCCAAGTTCGCCGACCTGCAGCGCGAGCGCGACGAGCTGTTCATCACCAACCAGAAGACGCGGTTCATCGGCGCCCACTTTGGGTACTACGGCAACAACCTGAAGAAGGCCGCGGAGCTGCTGGACAAGGCCCCGAACTCTGTCCTGGAAGTGGGCGCCGTGCTCTATGACTTCGCGCGGCAGCCGCGCGCGTCGCGCGAGTTCTTTATCAAGTACCAGGACCGCGTGCTCTTCGGCAAAGACGCGTACTACCCCGAGGAGTATCCGTATTACTGGCGCGTGTTCGAAACCGCCGACGAGTACTTCGATTACTACCGCGAGTACCACGCGTTCTGGAAGCTCTACGGGATGGACCTGCCCGACGAGGTGCTCAAGAAGCTGTACTACAAGAATGCGCTCCGGGTGACGCCCGGACTCCCGCAGACAGGATGGCCCAGGTAGTTTATGTCTGTGTACCTTGTGACCGGCGGGGCCGGGTTTATCGGCTCTCATCTTGTGGAAGCGCTCCTCAAGCGCGACGACACAGTCCGCATCGTGGACAAC
>JBKKAI010000397.1:0-2885 GCA_046714815.1 Terriglobia bacterium
CGCTTTGAAGCGAGTCGCGGCTTGCCGCGACCGCAGCCCAAGTGGCCGTGCAGCCCGTCCAGTTTTCACGCGCGGCATTGGCCTGCGCGGAAGCAAGCTTCCGCGCGGAAAAGCGGCGGCAAGCCACCGCACTTCAAACCAGAGCCGTCAAGATTCAGCGGGGCGCGGGACTCAGGCGATTCAGGAATTGGCGGAGGCGGGCGTAGTAAGCCTGGTGGTGGGTGATCCAGAGGCCGCCATGGCCGCCGCTGTCGAACCAGGCGTGTTCTTTGGGCTCGGCGGCGGCGTCATAGAGCCGCCGCGCCATCGAGAACGGAATCAGGTCATCGTCCACGGCGTGGATGAACAGCTTGGGGCAGCGGATGCGCGCCACCTTGCCGATCGTGTCGAACTTCGAGCGCACCAGGAAGCGGGCGCCGGGCAGAAACGGCATCACGATCGAGGCCATGTCGGTGGCGCGGGTGAAGCTGGACTGCACGATCAGTCCTCCCACCGGGACGCCGGCGGCTAATTCGCAGGCCGGCGCACCGCCCAGCGACTTGCCGAATACCACGATCCGCTCGGGCGGCGTGCGGGCCGCCAGCCAGTCATAGGCGGCGCGCGCGTCCCGGTAGATGCCCACCTCGCTGGGCCGGCCCTCGCTGTTCCCGTAGCCGCGGTAGTCAATCAGCAGCACGTTGGCCGGAAGCTGCCGCAGACCCTCCAGGACGTCGCGGCGGATCTCGATGTTCCCGGCGTTGCCGTGCAGATAAAGGATGGCGGCCTTCGCCTCCGGGTGGGTTACGTACCAGCCGTGGATCTTGACGCCGTCGGAGGTGGTCAGGAATACATCCTGGCCGGGACTGGGGCCAACGCCGCCCCGCGCCGGATAAAAGATCAGCGACTCCTCAAAGAACACGATGAACCCCGCGAAAAAGAGCGCCACGACCGCGACGGCGATGCCGGTGGCGCGTAGCAGGCGTGCCGGCCAGCCCCACGTGTTGCGGGAAGCCTCGGAAGCCCGCGCCGGCATCATTGCACCACATTAACACGCGCGCACCCCGGGGCTTGGTAATGGGCTGCCCAGGCGCTGCGGCGTGGTAATGTGGTGGAGGCACGGCTGCCTTCGGGCTTATGAATCCTCAATCAATTAACCTGCGGCGAACTGACAGTAGCGCCCTCCGTGTTTTATGGGCCGAATTCCGTCCGAACTAGAAGCCCCGCCCCGGCCCACCGGCCGGATACGCGGCACGCCAGTTTTTCAGGGTCTGGAGCCACCACCCGGCTTCTGGCGGCACTTCGGCTCCAGCTTTGCGCTGCACATCTCCGCATTGGGCGTTCTGCTCTTTTTACCGGCGGCTATCGTTCAGCAGCCGGAAACGAAAAAGAAACATTCCGTCGTTTCGTTGACGGCACCGGCGATTGAACCGTATCGGCCGCCGCAGGCCCCGGTGACGGCCGTCCTGCCCCGCCCGAAGCTATTGATTCCAGCGCAGAGACCTCCAGAGATTCCGGTTTCGGTTCCCCCTGTGGCAAGGCCACCCGAGTCGCCCCTTGTGGCCGACACCCGGCCAGGAATGTCGCTGCCCGAGTCCTCGCTGCCGCCGAGTCCTGCTCCTGCGGCGCCCCGCGCTTCCGTCCGGACCGACGTTTTCTCGACAGGCAGCTCAGCCTCTGCAACGCTGAAGCTTCCTGCGCGCCAAGTCCAGACGGGTGGCTTCGGAGACCCGAACGGCATCGCGGCTGCGCCGATTCCCGGCAGGCAGGGCAACATTGCGACCCTCGGCTCGTTTGACCTGCCGGCCGGACCTGGCGAGGGCAACGGAACCGCTGGATTGCGCGGTACGCGAGGCACAGTCGCCGGCGCAGGTTTCGGCAACGGCGTTGCAGTTGCCGGCAACAGCGGCGGTCGCAGCGGCGGTCCTGCAGGAGGAAACAGCGGGCGTGGCGGTGTGCAATCGGCCGGCTTTGCCGAGTCCCGCGCGGCGCCTCCGGCGGCGCCCCGCACCGTACGTCCGGCGGAGACCGAGCAGTCCCTTGAGATTCTCTCGAAGCCGCGCCCGGAATATACCGACGAGGCACGCCGATTGCGCCTGGAAGGTGTTGTTGTACTCGATGTAGTTTTCTTGGCTTCGGGCGAAGTCCGGGTGCTGCGCGTGGTGCGCGGGCTCGGCCACGGCCTGGATGAAACTGCCGCAGCGGCCGCGCGCCAGATCCGATTCCGCCCGGCACGCCGTGAGGGCCAGCCGGTGGATGCTCCGGCACGCATCCAGGTGTTGTTCCAGCTTGCCTACTAGGCGCCGGCAGCTCCGCGTCGCCGCGCGCGGGCGGCTGTGTTTTCTGTTCAAGGGGGGGTCTGTATGCGCGCAATTCGGAACATCATCCTGGCAGCCGCGATTTCATTCACGGCGCCGTTGCTCTGGGGCGCCCTGGCAGCGCAGGAAACTCTCCCAACGCCCTCCACGCCCGCCGCAGCGCCCGGTGTGGACAGTCCGCGTACGCCTGCTCCAAGTGGCTTCCACCAGGTAATTGACCGCATCCTGGCGCGCGAGGCGGCGCTCAAGGATGAATTGAAAAAATTCTCGCCGCGCATCGAGATCTATCTTCAGAAACTGAAGCCGGACCAGGAACTGGGATCCGTGCCCGCCGGCGATCACTACTTTCTCGGCCGTCTGGATCTGCGGAAAGGTGTGCGGTTCCGCTCCTTCGTGCCGGAGCCGGGTCTCGCCCGCAGCGTCCTGGCCTCGTTTACCACCCTGCTCAGCTCACAATTCTTCCCCGCAGGATTCTCGAACCGCATCCTGCTCGATGCGTCAGATTTTGACCGCAGACATTACGACTTTGAGTACGTCCGGCGCGAGTTCCTTGGGGACGTTCGCTGTGTGGTCATGGATGTGAATCCCAAG
>JBKKAI010000398.1:0-6561 GCA_046714815.1 Terriglobia bacterium
CGGCGGACGATCTGGTCCGCTCGTATTGCGCCGCCCGGGGCGCGTTCGGCGTTCATCGCCGGACCCTGATCGGCCTGGCCTTCGAGCTCGCCGGCGAATCGCTTGCCGCCCGTGAGGCGGCGGCGCTGACCGGGTTGGGGGCGGCCGCCATTGCCGCCCGCGCGGCCCACAACACCGCCAATCGTGGCGCGCTTTCCCACTTCGCCCCGGTAGCCAGGATGCCGGGATTCGCCCGCGCCCTGGCCGCAACCGCAAGCGATTTCCGCGGCGAGGGCCTCGTGGCCGGCGATCTTGAGAAGTTTGGCGGACCCGGACGCGATCTTGCGCTGCTACTCGACGAGTACGGGCGTCAACTCGAGGAATGTTCCCTGGCGGACCACGCGGCGCTTCTCCTGGAGGCAGCCCGCATCGCCGAAACGGGCGCCCACCGATTCGCCGGCCTGCCGCTGCTGATGCTCGACGTCGTTCCCGGCTCGGCAGCGGAAACGCGATTCGTCGCGGGCCTGGCCGCGGGATCACCCGACGTTCTATCGTGCCTGATCGAGGGCCATACGGCCGAGGAGCGGTTGCGTGTGGCGCTCGGCATGACCGCCCGGCAGATCGAGCGTGACGAACCGGGCGCGGACCACAGCTCGCTGGAGCGAGTACGGCGCTACATATTTAGGCCGGAGGCCCCCGAGCGCCGCGACCTGGATGCCAGCGTCAGCTTTTTCTCCGCGGGCAGCGAAGGACGCGAGTGCGTCGAGATTGCGCGCCGAATTCTGGCGTCGGCCGAAAGCGGCACGCCCTTTGACCACATCGCTGTGGTGCTGCGATCTCCTGAAAGATACCAGTCCGTTTTGCAGGAAGCCCTCGGACGCGCCGGAGTCCAGGCCTATTTCACCCACGGAACCCGGCGTCCCCACCCATCCGGCCGGGCCTTCGTGGCCCTGTTGATGTGCGCAACGGAGCAGCTTTCGGCCGCGCGCTTCGCCGAGTACCTGTCGTTAGGGCAAGTGCCCGAGATCAACGCGCCAGGGCGCGCGGTTTCCGCCGAGCCTGCTTGGGCCCCGCCCGAAAGTGAGTTCCAGGCCGCTTCTCCATTGGAGCCGGACGAGGCGGCGCCGGCGGAGGGAACCGATGAATCGCCGGTTATCGCCGGGACCTTGCGCGCCCCATTTCGATGGGAAAAACTCCTGGTGGAGGCTTCGGTCATCGGCGGGCGCGACCGGTGGTATCGGCGGCTGGATGGATTGGAAGCCGAGCTGAAAGCCCAGGTCGCGGAGCTCGGCGGCGAGGACGAACCTGCGCGCGATCACCTGGACCGGCAGATCGAGGCCCTGAACAATCTGCGCAGGTTCGCGCTGCCGGTGATTGACTTCCTCGCTGACCTGCCGTCATCGGCAACCTGGGGCGATTGGATCGGGCGCCTGAGCGGCCTGGCATCGCTCACGCTGCGAAACCCTGAATCCGTGCTGTCGGTGCTGGCCGAGCTGCGGCTGATGGAGGCTGTCGGTCCCGTCGGCCTGGACGAAGTGCGCGAAGTGATCGAGCCGCGGCTCCTGTTTCTGCGGACCGCGCCTCCCGATCGCCGCTACGGGCGGGTGTTCGTCGGGACACCGGCGGAAGTGCGCGGCCGTTCGTTCGACGAGGTCTTCGTGCCCGGCTTGTCGGAGGGCGAGTTTCCGAAGCGCACCTTCGAGGATCCGCTTTTGCTCGACACGCACCGAAAACAGCTCTCGGAAACGCTCCGCGTGCAGGAGACGCGCGTTGTCGAGGAGCGAATGCTTTTGCGGGCCGCGCTGGCGGCGGCCGGCTCGCGCCTGACGATCTCCTCACCGCGAATGGACTTGGTCCAGGGGCGCGCGCGCGTCGCATCGTTCTATGCGCTGGATGTCCTGCGGGCCGCCCAGGGATCGTTGCCAAGGCTCGACCAGATCGAGCGCCGGGCCGGCCAATCCGCCGCATCGCGGATCGGCTGGCCGGCGCCGCTCGATTCTTCGCGGGCCATTGACGATGCCGAGTACGACCTGGCGGTGCTGGCGGACCTGCTCCATCGTCCCCCATCGCAAGGAAAAGGCCGGGGCCGCTATCTCCTCCAGGTGAATGCGCATCTCGATCGTTCGCTGCGCGCGCGGTGGCATCGCTGGAATCGCAAGGGCGCTTGGCACCCAGAGGACGGCCTGGTCAACGCGGGCGCGGAGGCGCAGGCCATCCTCGGGCGGTATCGCCTGTCACAGCGAAGCTACTCCGCGACCGCGCTTCAGCACTTCGCGGCCTGTCCCTACAAGTTTCTGCTCCACGCGATCCACCGCCTGCGCCCCCGTGAAGAGATACGGCCGCTGGAGCAAATGGATCCGCTCACGCGAGGGAGCCTCTTTCACCGCGTCCAGTCGGACCTGCTGGAGGATCTGGAAAAGCGAAAGCTGCTGCCCTTCCGCGACGCGGGCATGAAGGAGATTCTCGATGCCGCCGACCGGACGCTGGACACGGTTGCGGCCGAGTATGGGGAGAACCTCGCTCCGCCCCTCGCCGGTGTCTGGCAAAGCGAAGTCGAAGACCTGCGCGCCGACCTGCGGGGCTGGATTCGCGATGTCGCCGGGCAGGGCACGGATTGGAAACCCCTGCACAGTGAATTTGCGTTCGAGACGCGCGTGCTCGGCGGCTTCCGGCTGCACGGCGCCGTGGACCTGGTCGAGGAACGAGCGCAGAAAGGCGCGCTCAGAGTCATTGACCACAAGACCGGCCGGGCCCCGCAGTCACCCCCGCTGGTCGTCGGTTATGGCGAAACGCTTCAGCCGGTTGTCTACGCCCTGGCCGTTGAAGCCGCGGCCGGCGCTACCGTCGAGTCGGGCGCGCTCTACTTCTGCACCCACCGCGGCGGCTACCGGCGGTTTGAGGCGCCGCTCGATGCCAGGGCGCGCGATTCCGCCGGCCAGGTTCTGGGCATTATTGATGACGCCGTCAAGGTGGGCTTCCTGCCGGCAGCGCCAAGGGCCGGGGCCTGCGCCTGGTGTGACTATCGGATGGTGTGCGGGCCCTACGAAGAGGTCCGCGTCCGTCAAAAACAAACAGACCGGCTCGAAGAACTGATCCACCTTCGGAGTCTGCCGTGAACGCCGGCGTCTCCCTGTTCGATGACGCCGCTGCACGGGTGGCGATTGAAAACGAGCTGGACACCAACTTCATCGTCGAGGCGGCCGCCGGCACGGGCAAGACCACGGAACTCGTGCGCCGCACCGTGGCGCTGCTGAAGACGGGCCGGACCACCGTGGATCGGCTGGTGGCGGTGACCTTCACGCGCAAAGCGGCCGGCGAGCTGAAACTCCGGCTGCGCCAACACTTGGATGCCTCGCGCGAAGCCGGCCTGCAACAGCGCCACGACCCCACACAAATCTCCAACCTCGAGAATGCGATGGCTCGCCTGGAAGAGGCGCGGATCGGCACCATCCACTCGTTCTGCGCGGAGCTGCTCCGCGAGCGCCCGGTCGAAGCCGGCCTCGATCCCGGATTCGAGGAGATGGACGAAGAACAGAGCCGTTCGCTTTATGAACGGACCTTCGAGGTCTGGATCCAGCAGGAGCTCTCCGGGCTGTCTTCTCCGCTCAAGCGCGCGCTCGCCCGCCGGTTCGACGAATCGCCGCTCCGGGCGCTGAGCGCGGCTGGGTGGGCGCTGGTGGAGTGGAGAGACTTCCCCGCGCCGTGGAGAACCGAGCCGTTCGACCTGGAGCGCGAGAGCGCCGCGCTCGTGGACGCCATTCGCGAGCTGGCCGGCATGGCCGGGCAGTGCAGGAATTCCGGCGACCGGCTGCGGAAAACGCTGCAGCCCGCGGTTGAATTTATTCTCGGAATGGAGCGGGCTGAAGCGACTCGTCCGCGTGACTACGAGCGCCTGGAACCGCTGCTCGTGCGGCTGCGCAGGGATCTGAGCGAGGACAAGGCCAAGGGCGCCGGCCCGTTCGCCACGGGCCTTCAGCGCGACCAGGTTGTGGCGGCCCGGGCGGCTTTAGTTGACGCCATCGAGCAGTTCCGCCTTCGGGCGGAAGCCAACCTGGCCGGCCTGCTCCACGAAGAGTTGCGCGGGCTCGTCGAGCGGTACGAATCGGCCAAAAAACGCTCGGGCAAGCTGGACTTCGGCGACCTGCTCATCGCCGCGCGGAACCTGATTCGCGGGAACCGCGAGGTCCGCGCGTTCCTGCAGCAGCGCTTCAGCCACATCCTGGTGGACGAATTTCAGGATACCGATCCGCTTCAGGCGGAGATTCTGCTGCTGCTCGCGGCCGATCATCCGGACGAGACTGACTGGCGGAACGTGTGCCCGGTCCCCGGGAAGCTCTTCCTGGTGGGCGATCCGAAGCAGGCCATCTATCGGTTTCGGCGGGCCGACGTGCTTCTGTACCAGGCGGTGTATAACGCGCTCGGCGAACGCCGCGTCCAGAAGGCCTACCTGTCGCGCAGCTTCCGGGCGGTGGAGCCGATTCAGAGAGCGATTAATTTCGCCTTCTCCCGCAGCATTCAACCGAACGTGGAAACGGGCCAGCCCGGATATGTGCCGCTGGTGAAGGAGGCCGAGGCCCCCGCCGGCCAGCCGTCTCTCATCGCGCTGCCCGTTCCGCGTCCGTACGGCAAGGCCAGGGTTTCCAACGAAGCGATTGACCGCAGTTTGCCGCAGGCGATCGCGGGATTTCTGGAGTGGCTGGTCGCCAAGAGCGGATGGACCGTCCGCGACCCCGAGCAGTATGGGCGGCGCATCCCGCTCGAGGCCGGCCACGTTTGCCTCCTGTTCCGGCGCTACATTACGTTCGGCGCCGACGTGACGCGCCCGTATATCGAGAGCCTGGAAGCGCGCGGAATCCCGCACGTGCTGGTTGGCGCGCGCACCTTCCATTACCGCGAGGAAGTGGAAACGCTGCGGGCCGCGCTGGCGGCGGTCGAGTGGCCCGACGACGAGCTCTCGGTATTCGCCACTCTGCGTGGCTCGCTGTTTGCGATCTCGGACGAAACACTGCTTCGGTTCAAGAACGAGGCCGGGCGCCTGCATCCGTTCCGGCCGCGGCCGGCAGGCCTCGATCCAGCCCTCGGCTGCGTTGACCAGGCGCTCACACTGCTGGCCGAGCTGCACCGGCAGCGCAACCGGCGGCCCGCCGCCGACACCTTGAACCGGCTGCTGGAATCCACCCGAGCCCATGCGGCCTTCGCCTTTCGCCCGGCCGGCTACCAGGTGTTGGCCAACGTGCAGCGCGTGGTCGAGCTGGCGCGCAATTTCGAAATGTCCGGAGGCATTTCGTTCCGCGGTTTTGTCGAGCGTCTGGAAGCGGACGCGCAGCGGGAGCAAACGGCGGGAATCTCGGTGATCGAGGAAGGAACCGGGGGCGTGCGCCTCATGACCGTCCACAGCGCCAAGGGCCTGGAGTTTCCGGTAGTCGTTCTCGCCGACATCACGGCCAACATCGCTCCGCGCAGGCCGGACCGGTACATAGACCCCGGGCGAGGGCTCTGTGCCGTTTCGCTGATGGGTTGCGCGCCGCAGGACCTGTTGGACAACCAGGCGCTGGAAAGCGCGCGCGACCAGGCCGAGGGCGTGCGTCTGGCGTATGTCGCCGCGACGCGGGCTCGAGACCTGCTGGTGGTTCCCGGCGTCGGCGACGGCCCGCGGCATGGCTGGGTCGAGCCACTGAATGCGGCGATCTACCCGCCGGCCGAGTCCTGGCGAAAGCCCAGGCCCGCGCCGGGCTGCCCGCGGTTTGGCAACGAGACAGTGATCGAGCGGCCGAGTCAAGCAATGAGTTCGCCGATGATCAGCCCGGGCCGGCATCCGATGCCGGGTGATTACGACGTCGTGTGGTGGGATCCCTTCGTGCTCAGGCTTGAAGTCGAGAGCAGCTTCGGACTGCGGCAGGAGCAGATTCTCTCCGGCGATTCCGATGACCAGGCGGTCTCGGAAGGGCTCCGGCAGTATCGGGCCTGGCAGGACGCCCACGCTCGCGCCGTCGAGCTGGGTTGCCGGCCGAAGTTCGACCTGCTGCTTGCGAGCGAGACGCCGGAGTCGCCACCGGGTGTACGCGGATTAATCGCGGTGGAAACGCTCGTTCGGGATCCGGGGCGGCCGGGGGGAAGGCGGTTCGGCACGCTCGTGCACGCCGTGCTCTGCCGGGCGGAGATCGGAGCCGGAGCGGAAGCCGTCCGAAAGCTGACAAGACTGCACGCGCGAACGCTCGGCGCGTCCGTGGAGGAGGCCGAGGCTGCGGCTCGCGTCGTGACAGGTGCGCTAGCGCACCCACTGCTGAGGCAGGCGCAGGCCGCCGAGCGCGTCTACCGCGAGCTTCCATTAACCGTACAGGTCGCGGCGGGCCGCATCCTCGAAGCCGCCGTTGACCTGGCGTTCGTCACAGGCACAAGATGGACCATCGTGGACTTCAAGACCGATGCCGATGTTCTCCTCCACCGGCCGCACCACGAGCGCCAGCTCGGCTGGTACGTTTACGCGCTTGCTAGAATCACCAACGCCGACGTCTCCGCCTGCCTCCTGTACGTGTAACCCCGGCTATCACTACGCCAGGTCGAACAGCAGGACCTCCGAAT
>JBKKAI010000399.1:0-9274 GCA_046714815.1 Terriglobia bacterium
TGGTCCGCGGTGGCTATGGCATCTACTACGCCGGCGTAAGCTTCGGTCAGGGCGGCAGGCCCACCCAAGTATATGATGGGAACCCGTCCGCGCCGAACCTGACGAACGGCCTGTTTCCGGCTTTCAATCTGGATGATGGCTTTCCCAGACAGCGGATATTAAGGCCGCCGTTCATTGATCCGACCTTCCAGAATGGCGCCGCGCCGGTGGCCTATCCCTCGGACGGGCTGAAGCAGCCCCGCTACCAGAACTGGTCCCTCACCTTCCAGCGCCAGGTCGGCCAGACCATGATGGTTGACGTTTCCTACATCGGCAACCACGGCACGCGTTTGCCGCACAACCCGCAGTTCCTCGGAGCGGGTTACAACATGAACAACCCGAGCGTGCTGAATCTCGGCACCACGGTGCTCCAGTCAAACATCAATTCTCCGGCAGCCAGTGCCGCCGGAATCACGTCACCCTATCCGGGGTTCACGGGCATCGTCGCCCAGGCTCTGCGGCCGTTCCCGCAGTATCAGGCGATCGAGTATCGCGACGTGCCGGTCGGCAGGAGCCGCTACGACTCGGTCCAGATCAAGCTCGATAAGCGGTTCACCAACGGCTTGCAGTTCCGCACGTTCTACGTCTGGGCGCAGCTTTACAATAATCGCGCCGAAAGCGGCCAGCGCGGCGGCGCCGGCGTGCAGAACCCGATCAACACGCACGCTGGCGAGTGGGCTCTGAGCCAGGATGACGTTCCCCATGCGTTCCTGTTCTCAGGCACCTATCAATTGCCCTTCGGGAAGACCAGCACCGGCTTCAAGGGAGTGCTGCTGAAAGGGTGGACGCTGAACGGCATCCTCCGCTACGACAGTGGGCGGCCGCTGGTCATCACGATGAACAACGACTTGGCGGGTTTGCTATTCAATACCACCAAGCGTCCGAACCGGGCGGCCGGCACAGCGGCTATCGCCGATTTCCAGGATGGGTTCGACCCCAACCGGGACCGTTATTTCAACCGCGCAGCGTGGTCGGACCCGGGTCCCCTCCGGTTCGGCGACGCGCCCTCTCGCGACGGAAACGCCCGTGGCTTCCCGAACAAGGTGGAGGACGTCAGCATTTTCAAGGTGACCTCTTTGAGTGAGCGGTTCAAGCTGCGCTTCGAAGCGCAGGCCGGCAACGTGACCAATCGCGTGATTTTCTGTGATCCGAACACGAACTTCAGCGCGGCGCAATTCGGCCAGACCGGCACGCAGTGCAACCAGCCGCGCTCGGTTCAGTTCGGCTTAAAACTCGAGTACTGATCGCTCATTCCCAAGCGACCTCCAGGGGCGCGGCCGCCGCAAACGGCCGGCGCCCCTTCCTCTTGTATCATTGACACGATGAAGGACACGATGACCCGCCGCGCGCTCTCACGCCGGGACCTGCTGCGGACGGTGTGCCTTCTGCCGCTGGCCCGCGTTGCCGGGGCGTCCCAAGCCGTTCCCTTCGCCGACATCGCCGCGGAGGCCGGCCTGGCCCGCGCCCGCAACGTTTCCGGGAGCCCGTCCAACAAGCAGTTCCTGCTCGAGGAGATGGGCGGCGGCGTCGCTCTGTTCGACTTCGACAATGATGGCTGGCTGGACATCTTCCTGGTGAACGGCTCAAGTTTTCAGAGTGCGGCGGGCACGCGAAAACCCGCCGGCTACCTTTTCCGCAACAATCGCGATGGGACCTTCACTGATGTCACCCGGAAGGCCGGTCTCACCTACTCCGGATGGGGCCAGGGCTGCTGCGTCGGCGATTACGACAACGATGGCTTCGACGACCTGTTCGTGAGTTACTGGGGCCGGAACGTTCTTTATCGCAACAACGGCAATGGCACCTTTACCGACGTTTCCCAGAAAGCCGGCGTCGCAGGCCCCCCAGTCCGAGGGGAAGGCAGCCGGTGGGGAGCCGGCTGCTGCTTTCTCGACTACGATCGCGATGGTCACCTTGACCTGTTTGTCGCCAACTACGTGAACTTCCACCCGAAACACGTACCGGGTCCCGGGGAAGCGGCGTACTGCCGCTTCAACGATATTCCTGTACCCTGCGGCCCTCAGGGACTGGCCGGAGGCACAAACCTCCTGTACCGCAACCGTGGGGACGGAACGTTCGAGGATGTCTCGGAGAATTCCGGCATTGCCCATCCGCGCGGGCCGTCATCCACGGCCTTCGTGCCAAAGAACTGGCGGCCGGCCGGGTCGTACGGGATGGGCGCGGCGGCGGCTGACTTCGACAACGATGGCTGGCCGGATATTTATGTCGCCTGCGACACGGCGCCAAGCCTGCTCTACCACAACAACCATGACGGCACGTTCCGGGAAATTGGAGTTCCCGCCGGCTGTGCCTTTGACGAGAACGGCGTGGCCATGTCGGGCATGGGCGTGGGAGTCGGCGACTACGACGGAGACGGCTGGTTTGACATTGTCCGAACGAACTTCTCCGATCAGCTCACCACCCTCTACCGCAACAACGGGGATGGCACCTTCCATGACGCCAGCCTCGCCGCCGGCCTCGGCGTCAACCGGAAGTACCTCGGTTTCGGCGCCGTATTTTTCGATTTCGATAACGACGGATGGAAGGATATCTTTCTCGCCAACGGTCACGTGTACTCCCAACTCGCCGGGCGCAAGTTGCACGTCACTTACAAGCAGCCGCGCCTCCTCTACCGCAACCGGCGCGATGGACGCTTTGACGATGTCTCTTCGCTGTCGGGACCGGGGATCCGGTCGGCGCACGTTTCACGCGGCTGCGCGGTTGGAGATCTGGACAACGATGGCAACCTTGAGGTGGTGGTCAATAATCTTGATGCGCCGCCATCACTGCTGCGAAGCGGCGGCGGCTACCGGAATCACTCCTTGCTGATCAGGTGCATTGGAACACGCTCGAATCGAAGTGCCATCGGCGCGCGCGTCAAAGTGACCGTCGCCGGCCGCGACCAAATTGACGAGGTGATGAGCGGGTCCAGCTACTATTCGCACAACGACCTCCGGCTCCATTTCGGATTGGGCACGGCAGACCAGGCGGAACGTGTGGAAGTGTCGTGGCCGTCGGGGATCAAGGACTCCTTTGACAACGTCAGAGGGAATCAGATAGTGGTGGTCCAGGAGGGCAGGGGCGTGGTGAAGAGCGAAGCGTTCCGCGCAACAGGGCGGGCGGGCCGCCCGCGACCTCAGGCGGTGAAATGAAACGTAGTTGTTCCAGGCCGGGACTCCTGCTGGCCGGCCTCGTGCTGGGGGCAACCTGCTTTGCGCAGCAGGCTGCCACGCCCTACCAGGAAGGCATCCGGCTTCTCCGGAATCAGGATTGGGGGGCCGCCGCCGCGGCGCTCGAGCAGGCGGTGAAGCTGCAACCGAAAACGGCCAGGGTGCACATCGCCCTGGGCATCGCCCGGCTTCGCTCCGGCAGTGTCCAGGCCGGTCTCGCTTCTTTTCGCCGCGCCGTGGAACTGAATCCTTCTTCCGCCGATGCCCATTACAACCTTGGCCTCGCCCTGCGCGAGTCCGGCCAGGCAGAACCGGGGCGAGCCGAGTTCGCGAATGCGGTCAAGATCAACCCCGGCCACGAGGACGCACGGCTCGCTCTCGGGCTCGCCTACCAGCAGGCCGGCGAATCGGACCAGGCCTGGGCGCAGTACACAGCGGTCCTGCGCAAGAATCCGCGGTCGGCCGAGGCGCACAATTGGCTCGGGGTCATCCGCCTTCAAAAGAACCAGTTCCTGGAGGCGGTTGCCGCGTTCCGCAAGGCCGTGGCGGCGAAGCCGGATTTCATCCGAGCCTGGAACAACCTGGGCTCGGCTCTGGCACAGGCCGGCGACGTAGAAGACTCCATCACCGCATTCAAGAAAGCGGTTGCCCTGGACCTGGATAGGAACGATGGGAAGGACCCCCAGCTTCGTATGAATCTTGGGATCGCGCTGCGCGGGAAGGGCGATGCCGGCGCGGCCCTCGAAGAATTCCGGGCCGTGCTCCGAAGCCGTCCAGACCACGCTGAAGTGCACCAACAACTCGGCCTCACCCTGAAGCAACTGGGCCATCTCGAAGAGGCGGCGGACGCCTTTGAATCGGTCCTCCGCCTCGACTCCGAACACCGGGAGGCCTTCTATAACCTGGGGACGGTGCTGCGCCAGCAGGCGGCCTCGCTGCGCCGCAGCCGACCGGCGAGGAGCCTCGATCCTTCGATCGGGGCCCGACTGCGCGAAGCCGCGGAGTTGCTTTCCCGCGGAGATCGAAGCGCCGCGCGGACCCTCCTCGAGCGGTTGGCTCAGGATGCCCCGCCCTCGGCGTTGGCGGACATTGTGAACCTGCTCGGCTTCGTGCAAGGCCAGGAGCGCGATCTTGCCGCTGCGGTTGCCACCCTTAAGCGTGCAGTCGAGTTGGCTCCCGAGATGCCGGAGGCGCATTACAACCGGGGCGTGGCGCTCTGGTACAGCGGCGACCACGCGGCAGCTCTCGAATCGCTCGAGCGGTCCATCCGCCTGAATCCTGCCGCGGGCGACGTCTATTCGTTCCTGGGAATGGCGCGGAAGGAGATGGGGGAACTCGACCGTGCCAGGCAAGTCCTCCATCGAGCGATCGCCCTTAGTCCGAACCTGCCGGCGCCTTACGTGGATCTCGGCCTGGTCTTCCTTCGCTCCGGGCAGGTTGAGAAGGGCATCGGCCAGATTGAGGCGGCGATCAATTTGCCGGCGCCGGCCGGACCCATCCCGGATCTGGCCGCCGTGGTTTCCGAACTGCGGAGCGTTGCGGCCGCCAAGCCCGATCTGGCCGAGGTCCACAACGTGCTCGGCCTCCTTCTCGGGAAGCAGGGAGCGGATCCGAAGCAGGTGGCCGCCGAATTTCGGGAAGCGGTTCGCCTCCGCGCCGGCTACGCCGAAGCGCACAACAACCTCGGGCTGGTGCTCATGCAGGCCGGCGATAACGAAAAAGGCATTGCGGAGTTCCGTGAGGCGCTGCGGCACGCGCCCGAGTACGCCGGCGCGCTCGGCAATCTCGGCGCCGCCCTGGTCGCGCCGCAGCCTCTGGAAGCGATTCGCCTGCTGGAGAAGGCGGTCGCAATCCAACCCACGCTGGTGCGCGCTCACTACAACCTGGCGCTGGCTTATGCTCAGAGTCCTCCCCACGCCGAGATGGCGATGGTGCAGTTTCCCAAGGTCATCGCCATGGAACCGCGGTTTGCCGCCCCATACTTCGAATTCGGCAAGTTCCTCCTTCGCCGCAGGGATTCATTGCCGAAGGCCATCACGCATTTCCGGGAAGCCGTAAAGCTCGATCCGAAACTCGGCGCCGCGCGTTACCAGCTCGGTCTCGCGCTGACCCGCGCCGGAGAGCGGGCCGAGGGAGCCGCCGAACTCGATAAGGCTCGTGTCGCGATCGAGGAAGAGCGCAAACTGGAAACTTCCGGTCAATTGATGGGCGAGGCGCGCGCGGCGCTGGAGGGTGGCCGGAACGATTCCGCCATCGCCACTCTGCAACAACTGGTCCGCCTGCTTCCTTCGTCGCCGGAAGCGCACCATCAGCTCGGTCTGGCACTCCTGGCGAAGGGCGACCGCGGCGGCGCGGCAGCGTCTTTTGAGAAGGCGCTGGAACTGGATCCGCGGTACGCTCCAGCCCGGGAGAGTCTGCAACGTGGGGTCGCCGCAATCGGCTCTCCGGCCCTGGCCATGGCCGCGCCGGATGATCCCGAAAAAGTGAGGCTGATCGAAGATTACATTCGCCGGCAGCAGTTGAAGGAAGTTGAGCCTCTCATCGTGGACTATCTCAAGGCCTACCCGAACTCATGGTGGGGACACTATGTTCACGGATACGCGCTGTTCGGACAGCGACGCATCGGCGATTCCATCGCGGCGCTCGCCATGTCCCTCCGGCTCAACATCGCCAATGCCGATGCGCATCGGCTGCTCGGCCGCAACCTGATGTTGATCGGCCGCTTCGACGCCGCCCGGACGGAGTTGGAACAGGCGGTGAAGCTCAAGCCGCAATCGGCGGAGCTTCGTTATGACCTCGGGAAGATCTACTCCGCCCACGACAACTATCCCGATGCGAAGCGCGAGCTGGAGGCGGCGATCCGCCTCGACCCGTCGTACATGGAAGCGTATGATGCACTCGGGCTCGTCATGGAAGCATTGGGCGAGGACGCCGCCGCCTTGGGGCACTACCGGAAATCGGCTGAGATCAACGAAGCGCGGCGGGCGGGCTTTTCTTCTCCCTACATCAACCTGGCCGCGTACTACAACCGCATCGGCAATTCAAATACGGCCCTCGAGAACGCCCGCAAGGCGCTGGAGATGAATCCGAAGTCCGATGCCGGCAACTTCCAGTTCGGGAAGGCACTCGACCGCTTGCAACAGTGGCCTGAAGCGGCGGAAGCTTTGAACAAGGCGGTCGAAGCCAACCCGCGCGCTTCTTCCTACCATTACGTCCTGGCCGGAGTCTACCGCCACCTGGGCAAGCTGAAAGAGAGTCAGGAGCAGATGGAGATTTTCCGCGGCCTGGAGAAAGAAGCCGCCGAGTTCGAGCAAAAACGGCGCGAGGCTCGCCGCGAGGAATCACGGCCCGGCAATCGTTTGCCGCGCTGACCGAGAAACAGATTCTCGACTAACCGGCTAAAATCGGATGCCGCGCTTGTTGCGGGGATAGCGCGGGTCCCAACGCGCCAAGGCCTCGTGGCGGGATTTCACCTTTTCCAGGTTGGCGGTGAGCCGCTCCAACTTGTCGGCATCAATCTCCACGCCGAGCCCCGGCCCTTCCGGCGCGCGCATGGTTCCGTTTTCAAACGCCAGCATGGGGCCGCGGATGATGTCCTCCGAAGTCCAGGGGTAGTGCGTGTCGGAGGCGTACTGCACGGCTGGCAGCGCGCAGTTCAGGTGCGCCATCGCCGCCATGGAAATCCCCAGGTGATTGCTGCTGTGCCCGGAAACGCCCCAGCCGAATGTCTCGCAGATGCCCGCCAGCTTGCGGCAATTGAACAGGCCGCCGAAATAATGATGGTCGGCCAGCACGATATCCACCGACTCCTTCTTCAGCGCTACCGGCACATCGCTGAACCTGGTAACGACCATGTTGGTGCCGAGCGGAACGCGGCAGCGGCGGCGCACTTCCGCCATGCCGTCGTGGCCCGGCGTGGGATCTTCCAGATATTCCAATCCCAGGCCTTTCAGCTCGGTGGCCACGCGGACCGAGGTCTCCACCGACCAGGCGGCGTTGGGATCAATGCGCAGGCGCGCCTGCGGCGCCAACTGCCGCATCAGCTTCAGTGCTTCCACTTCGCGGCGCGGCGGCAGCACCCCACCTTTGAACTTGCAGGTGAGAAAACCATAACGCCGGTTGAATTCGGCAAACTGCTCGGCGACGCTCTCCGGGGTCACCGCGCCGCGATCATCGCCGTCAGGCAGCAGAAAGAAGACATAAGCGGAGAACTCGGCGCGGGAACGGTAGCGCCCGCCGATCAGGTCCACCACCGGGCGGTTGAGCGCCTTGCCGATCAGGTCCAGGCAGGCGACCTCCACCATCCCGTAGGCCGCCGTCTGCGGAATGCTCATGCGCATGAGCTCAAGCTGGAACGGGTCGCGGCCAAGAACGGCCGCCCGCGCGGCCTCGACATCGGCGCCCGTTGCCGCGGCGCCTTCGGCGATGCCGGTCAGCCCGTTGTCGGTGCGTAACTGCAGGATGGTGCGGACGAAGTGCGTATCGTGGACGTTCCAGGAATTCAGCAGCGCCCGGTCCGGCGAAGCCACGCGCGTCACCGTCATCTGCGCGATCTTCATGGAGCTGGCCGGTGGCTCGCGCCGGGGCGTGCCGCTGCGCTTCACCCCGCCCGCGCGCTGGTTGAACGCCAGCGCCATGTCGGCCAGGCTCTCGAGGCCGGTGACGCCCACTCCGGCCAGCCCGGCGGCCTTCAGAAAAGTTCGTCGTCCCATGATATCCGCATGATTCGCCACTTCAAGCTCTGCGACTGTAGCAACGCATCACGGCAGAATCAAGCTGCGATAGACTTTGCGGCGTGCGGCTGACACCCGATCTGTCCCTGGCGGCGCCGGACATCCCGCGATGGGTGGAAGCGCGCGGCCTGCTCCTCGCCGGCAGCGGAGAAGTCATTGGTCTCCAAACGCAGCCCGAGATTTCCTGTGTGCTGTTCGCCGGCCATCCACCGCGCGCCTCCGTCATCGGACCTGCCGCGCCGGAGGCCATTCGCGAAGCGGCGGCGCGTTCCGCCGCATTCATCCTGGCGCCTCCGGAACAGGCGGTGCATGTGGCCGGCGTACTCCCCGGCTGGATCGAGAGCCCCTGTACCATCGCAGCAGACGCGGGTGCTGCCCGCGCAAGGGCCGGAAACGCCGGTGCGCTTCCTTCGGCCGGAAGAAGAGGCGCTGCTGCCGAAGACTCCGCAAGGGCTGCGCGAAGAGCTGGTGGCGGCGCTGTCCGGCGGCACGCTGTGCGCCCTGTTCGCTGGCGACAAGCCTAGCTGGTCACAGACCTAGTCTGTCTCCACGTTTACGATTTGCAGGCCCTCGGCCTCAGCAGCGTCGAGCAACTGATTGTCGGCAGCGATGAATGTCGCCTTCTCCCCGGACATCCGCCCCAGATCCACGGCCGACGCTAGATGGATCGCGTCGAATCCAGGCAGGGATGGCGCTGGATCAGATCGCGCGCCAGCGAGAGGAGATCGTCTGGCAGCGGCACCTGTGCGTACGCCGACCACTCCATCTCGAATTGCTTGCAGGCCATCTGGTAAGCTGCCTTGCCGAGTCTCCGCTCGCGTTTCATTCTGGTCAGGCCGGAATACACTTCGGCATAGCTGATCTTCGAAGTCGCGACGAAAGCTGTCTCTATGAGCCGATCTACCAGCGGGGGCCCGGGCTCGACAGCAAACCGCTTGATGAGAGCGCTGGGATCGAAATAGTTCATCTGCGGTCTTGCAGGATCAGCCGGGAGAGTAGGGCTCCGCGGACCTTCACCTTCCGAACTCTCTTGAGCGGTTTCCTGCTGGGCAAGATCACCCGCCCTTCGGCGGCCGCCCTGGCCAGCCGCGCTTCCAGGCTGTCGGATGGTTCCGCCGCCTCGATCCGCTGCAGGAATGCAACCGGTCTCCCTCTCTCAGTAACGATGATGTCCTCGCCCCGCTTGGCGCGTTCCAAGTAGCGGCTCAGGCCATTCTTCAGTTCCCTCACGCCGACAGTCATGTGGCTACTGTAGCCACTTTGGGTGCGCAAAGTCAAGGGAAGCGGACACGCGCGAAGAAGGCGACAGCCTTCGGCGGTGTCGTCTGGAAA
>JBKKAI010000400.1:0-5533 GCA_046714815.1 Terriglobia bacterium
GCGCGGCCATGGCCATTCTGCTCGGGGCGGCCCTGGCGCTGGGCCTGCAGGTCAGCCAGCAGAAGCTGCCAGAGCCCTACCACACCCCGAGCGTCAACAACCGCCCGCAGGTGATTCCGCGGCCCGACGGCGCGCAGTTGAGCCTGCCGCAGGGGTTTCAGATTGATGTCTATGCCGAGGGCTTCGCCCGGCCGCGCTTCATGCTGCTGGGGCCCAATCGCGAGGTGCTGCTCTCCGACAGCACCGACACGGGCTCGGTCTACGTGCTGCGCGACACGGATCGCGATAATAAGGCCGAGAGCCGCGAAAAGCTCATCGAGGGCCTGTACCGTCCTTACGGGCTGGCGTTCTGGAAGGATTATCTCTACGTCGCCGAAACCACGTCGCTGAAGCGCTACAAGTATGATCCGAAAACGATGAAGGTGGGCGCGGCGGAAGAATTGGTGGCCATCAAGGACTTTAACAAGGGGCACTGGACGCGCACCGTGCTGTTCGACCGCGACGGCAAAAAGATGTACCTGGCGATCGGCTCGGCCTCGAACGTGGACACCGGCGAGGACCCGCGGCGCGCCGCCATCAACCGCTTCAATCCCGACGGGTCGGGCCATGAGGTCTTCGCCTCCGGCACGCGCAACCCCATCGGCCTGCGCTTTTACCCCGGCAGCGACACGCTTTGGGCCGCGGTGCAGGAGCGCGACGGCCTGGGTGACGACCTGGCGCCCGATTACTTCACCAGCATCAAGCAGGGTGGCTTCTACGGCTGGCCCTATGCCTATGCCGGTCCCAACGAGGAGCCGCGCAACAAGGGAAAGAACCCCGACCTGGTGCGGAAAACCATCGTTCCCGACGTGCTGCTCGGCGCGCACGTCGCCGTGCTCGATGCGCTGTTCTACACCGGCAGACAATTCCCGGCCGCCTATCAGGGCGGCGCGTTCCTGGCCAACCACGGCTCCTGGAACCGCGCGCAGCGCGTAGGCTATTCCGTGACCTTCGTGCCGTTCAAGAACGGCAAGCCCACCGCCGCCCCGCAGGACTTCCTCACAGGCTTCATGTTGTCGCCCGACAAGCAACAAGTCTGGGGGCGGCCGGTGGGGTTGCTCCAACTGCCGGACGGCTCGCTGCTGGTCTCCGACGATGGTGGCAACAAGGTCTGGCGAATCTCGTATAAAGGTTAGTCTGTCCCTGGCGCTGGCGCTGGCGACTACCGCCGGCGCAACGGCGCCGGCGGCTGTCGCCGCGCCGTCCGGCCTCAAATTTTCGCACCGCTTCCACCTGACGCGGGCCGGCGCGAAGTGCGGCGACTGCCACGCTGCCGCCGCCACCAGCCGCGCCGCGGGCGACAGCTTGCTCCCGCTCGAAAAAGACTGCCTGGTGTGCCACGATGGCCGCCGGGCGCCGAACGGCTGCGCTGTCTGCCACGATGAGCCCATGAGAGCGCGCACCCATGCGCCGCGCACCCGCACCTATCGTTTCCCGCACGAATTGCACCTGGCCTTCGGCGACGTTGGGCCGGTGCTGGCCGCCGCGATTCGCAACCGGAAATACCTCTCGCAGCCGCCGCCGCCGGCCGCCGACTTGCGCAGCGGAAACGCCTGCGCGGCCTGCCACCGCGGCATGGCCCGCACCGATCTTGCAACGCACCGTAACCTGCCGCAGATGGCCGACTGCATCTCCTGCCACACCCATGTGGACCCGCCGTTCAGTTGCGGGTTCTGCCACACGGCCGGGGCCCGGCTGAAGCCGGCCAGCCACACGCCAGATTTTCTCGACAGCCACTCCCGCCGCTCGGCGCGGCTCGACAAGCCCTCCTGTGCCGTCTGCCACGGCATCAGCTTCCGCTGCCTCGGCTGTCATTAACTTGGTGCCTTGGTGTCCTGGTGGTTACAATACCCGGCATGCTTGGCATTCGCTTTCTCAAGACCGCTCCCACCACTTATGTTCTCCACTACAAGGACGGCAAGGTAAAGCGCGAAGGCGCCGGCCTGTCGTTCTTCTATTACCAGCCCACCTCGACCATCGTCGCGGTGCCGCTGGCCAGCGCCGACGTGCCGTTCGTGTTCAACGAAGTGACGGCCGACTTTCAGGCGGTGACGCTGCAGGGCCAGCTCACCTATCGCGTGGTGGACCAGAAGCGCCTGGCCGGGCTGCTCGATTTCAGCATCGAGCCGAACGGCAAGTTCCGCTCCGACGACCCGGAATTGCTGAGGCAGCGCCTGGTCCACACGACGCAGGTGCACACCCGCGCCGTGACGCAGCGGATGCCGCTGCGAGAGGCGCTGGTGAGCCTGGACGTGATCGTCGCCGAGGTGCTGGGCGCGCTGAAGCAGGGCGAGTCGGTGGCCATGCTCGGCGTCGAGGTGCTCGGCCTGTCGCTGCTCTCCATCAAGGCGACTCCGGAGATGTCCAAGGCGCTCGAGGCCGAAGCGCGCGAAGCGTTGCAGCGCCGCTCGGATGAGGCCATTTACGCCCGCCGCAACGCCGCGGTTGAGTCCGAGCGCATGATCAAGGAGAGCGAGATGAACACCGAGATCGCCGTCGAGGAGAAGCAGCGGCAGATCCGCGAGGCGCGCATGGCCGCCGAAATCGCCGTCGAGCAGCAGCGCGCCGTGCTGGTCGAGCGGCGCATCGCGAACGACCGCAAGGAGGCCGAAAGCCGCGCCTTCGCCCTCGAGGCGACACTGAAGCCGCTGCGCGACGCCGACTGGCGCACACTGATGGCCGTAACTTCCGGGAAGGGAGACGCCCGGCTGGTGATGGCCATGGCCTTCCAGGAGCTGGCCCAGAACGCGCAGAAGCTCGGCGAGCTCAACATCACCCCGGACCTGCTTAATTCCCTGCTGACCCCGCCGGAGAAGTGAGCGCGTGTACGAAAAAATCGTCGTCGTGACGCGCCAGACGCGGTTGGAAGGGCTGATCGAGCGCTTCAACAGCCGCGGCCAGGCGAAGTTCTACATCGAGCACGCCGGCGGCGACTTCTCCGACTATGCGCGCGAGGAGGACACCTACCGCCGGGCGCTCGATCTGCTGCGGCGCGAGCTCGACTCTCTGGCCGGCCTGAAGCTGCAACTCGTGGACCGCGGGTTCCTCCCCAATTTCCTGTTCAGCGAGAAGGACCTGGTGGTCACCGTGGGGCAGGATGGACTGGTTGCCAACACCGCCAAGTACGTCGGCGCGCAGCCCATCGTGGCGGTGAATCCCGACCCGGCGCGCTTTGACGGCGTGTTGCTGCCGTTTCTGCCGCAGCAGGCCGCGGCCGCGGTCGGGCGCGTTATCGAGGGGCGGGCGCCGGTTCGCGCGGTCACCATGGCCGAAGCGCTCCTGAATGACGGCCAGCGGCTGCTCGGGTTCAACGACCTGTTCATCGGCGCCGCGACTCACGTCTCGGCGCGCTATCGCATCACGCTCGGCGAAACATCGGAGCCGCACTCCTCGAGCGGCGTGCTGGTGGCCACCGGCGCCGGCTCCACCGGCTGGCTGTCATCGGTGTTCAACATGGCCGCCGGCGTCGCCGAGCTGACCGACGGTGTCGGCGGCTCGCCCCTGCGCCTGGATTGGGAAGACCCGCGGCTGGTGTTCGTGGTTCGCGAGCCGTTCGCCAGCCGGCATTCGGAGGCCGGCCTGGTCGCCGGCACGCTCGATCCCGGCCGTGAACTGCTGCTCGAGTCGCTGATGCCGTCCGGCGGCGTCATCTTCAGCGACGGCGTCGAGGCCGATTTCCTGGCGTTCAACTCCGGCGCCGTCGCCCGCGTCCGCGCATCGGACCAGCGCGTCCGATTAATTATGAATCATGAATTATGAATCATGAATCATGAATCATGAGTGAACACGGCCTACCAGGAGAGCCACTTTCGCGGAGTGACTTCCACCAGGTCGGTGTACTGGCTTTCGGCGCCCACATCCCAGTGGTATTTTTCGCGAAAGAGCTGGATGGCTGGTTCCGGCCAGGGCTTTGGCAACGCCCGGGCCTCTCCTTCGCAGATCACCGGGCGGGCGGCGTCTTCCAGCGCCAGGCAGATTCTGGCGTTCGCGGCGAGGTTGCGGGCCTTTACGCTCTCCGGCTCGATACAGATATAGAGCCTGCCGTCTGCCCAAACAAACCAAACCGGGACGATGTGCGGCCGGCCGTCGGGGCGCACGGTCGCCACCCAGATGTTGCGTTCTTCTTTCAGGCGGAGCTCGCCTGCCGGATTCAGTGTTTTGGTCTTCGGTCTTAACTCATAACTCATAACTGCTTTTCTTACTTCGCGGGGACGAAGAAGAAGGCGATTGCCAGGATGGCGTAGAGCGCCAGCATCTGCAACCCCTCCAGCCAGTTCGTTTCACCGTCGGACGAGATGCTGTCCACCACCAGCACCGAGAGAATTACGGCAGCGATCTCGAAGGGATGAAAGACCAGTGTCATGTGCTTGCCCATGATGACCGAGGCGATCACCAGCAGCGGCGCCACCAGCAGCACGATCTGAACGCTCGATCCGATGGAGATGGCCACCGCGAGGTCCATCTTGTTGCGGCGGGCCATCATGATGGCGCTGGCGTGCTCGGCGGCGTTGCCGATCATGGCCACTACGATCACCCCGACGAACAGGTTGCTCATGCCCAGCGCGTGCGTGGCCGGCTCGATCGCGCCGACGAAGATCTCGCTGATCCATCCGACCAGGCCAGCGGCGACGACCAGGATGGTCAGCGCATTTCTCTTGCTGAGCCGCGGCGTGTGGTGTTCTTCGACCCCACCGATCAGGTTCTTGTGCGTCACCAGGCTGAAGATCAGGTGGCAGCCGTAGATGCCGATCAAAACCACCGCCGTCCACAAGCTGAGCCGCTCCACCTGTGGGTGCGTGCCGGCCTCGGCCAGCGAGCCGAACAGCACATAAGCGAACAGCGCCGGCATCACCAGCGCCGCCACGCCCAGCAACAGCATCGAGGCGTTGACGCCGGCCATCGCGCGGCTGAACGTTTGGTGTTCGCGGTTCAAGCCGCCGACGAACGCGCTGAGCCCGAAGACCAGCAGGACGTTGCCGATAATGCTGCCGGTGAGCGAGGCCTCCACCACCTCCAGGTTGCCGGCGCGCAGCGCGAAGAAGGCGATGATCAGCTCGCCCGCATTGCCGAACGTGGCGTTCAGCAGCCCTCCCATGGAAGGCCCCAGGTACAGGGACAGCTCCTCGGTGGCCTCCCCCAGCAGGGCCGCCAACGGGATGATGGCGGCGGCCGACACCAGGAACATCGTCAGCCCGCCGACGTGGAACAATTCGAGCGCGATGGCCACCGGCACCAACGCCAGCAGCCAGCCCTTCCACGAGCCAAAAACAAAGCGAAGGATGGATTTCTGTCCGTGTCCCTCGGAATGAGCTTTTTTTGCCGGCGCCACGCGAGCCTCCCTGGAACCGTGGCATTGTACAACGAAGAGTGATTCCCGACGAATCAGCAGAGTGGACGAAGAGGACGATGCTGATCCTGACCGCGAAAGACCTGCGTGTGCGTCGTTCCCTAACGCAATTATTCATGAATCTTGACGGCTCTGGTTCGGAGTGCG
>JBKKAI010000401.1:0-4248 GCA_046714815.1 Terriglobia bacterium
TCAACATCCAGGGGCTCACGAACCCGAACGCTACCGACGGCATCCAGGGACGCCAAACCTCGTACTGGACGCCGCGGCAGATTCAGTTCACCGGACGCCTTTCGTTCTGATATCGAGCGAGATCCAAGACATCACGATGGGCCACGTATGGCCGCGCGTCTACCTCTGTTGCTGTTGACAAGTGTCGTATTCGCGTTCGCACAGGGAGACGCGTCGCGGGTTTGCGCCGGCTGCCATAAAGAGGTTTGGGAGTCGTACCGGCGCACCGGTATGGGACGGTCGTTCTCCCGGCCTTCGGCGGAAAACACACCTATCCCCGCGAGTGCCTTCTATCACGCCGCCTCGGAGAGTTACTTCAACATGCTGGTGCGCGGCGGAGAGTACTTTCAGCGGCGCCATCAGTTGGACGCCGGCGGCCGCGAGATCAACGTGATGGAGAAGCGAGTGGACTACGTGATGGGGTCCGGCAATCATGCTCGCACCTATCTGCATCGAACCGCGGTGGACACCTTGATCGAGCTGCCTTTGGGCTGGTACGCGCAGAAGGGTGGCTACTGGGCGATGAATCCGGGCTACGACCGGCCGGATCATGACGGCTTTCGCCGGCCAATCACCTACGACTGCATGTTCTGCCACAATGCTTATCCGAAGATTCCTGCCGGGAAGGGGAAGCCCCGGACGGAGTCGGTTTATCAATCGGTTTCTCAATCGGTTTATCGGGGCGCCTTGCCTGAGGGCATCGATTGCGAGCGGTGTCATGGTTCGGGGGCGCGGCATGTGGACCTGGCGCGCCGCCCCGGCGTGGCGCGCGATCTGGTGCGCCGGGCGATCGTGAATCCGGCACGGCTCGGCGCCGAACGGCAGATGGAGATATGCATGGCCTGCCATCTGGAAACGACGAGCTTCCCGCTGCCCAATGCGATTCACCGGTACGAGCGGGGCCCGTTTTCTTTTCGGCCCGGGGAGGCTTTGGCGGATTTTATTCTGAACTTCGACCATGCCCAGGGCACGGGCCGCGAGGAAAAGTTCGAGATTGTGAGCGCGGTTTACCGTTTGCGGCAGTCGGCGTGTTTTCTCAGGAGTTCCGGCAAGCTGCTGTGCACCACCTGCCACAATCCGCATGACGCTCCCAGAGGCCAGGCGGCGGATCGGCACTACAGCAGCGCCTGCCGGAAGTGTCATGCCGGACCGCTGAGTGCCGCTTCGCACGCAGGGCGGAGCGATTGCGTGGACTGCCACATGCCGAAGCGGCGGACGGAGGACGTGATCCATGCCGCGGTGACGGATCACTATGTGCAGCGGCGAAAGCCCGCCGGCGACTTGCTGGCTGAGCGTGCGGAGCGGCAGGACGCGTATCGCGGCGAAGTGGTGCCTTATTATCCGGCAAAGCTCCCGCGTACGCCGGAGTCCGAGTTGTACCTGGCGGTCGCGCAGGTTAAGGAGAAGAGCAACCTGAAGGCGGGCATCGCCCAATTGACGGCGGCGATTGCAAAGTATGCTCCGCGGCGGGCGGAATGGTACATCGAGTTGGGCGACGCGCTGGAGAACGATGGCCAGCTGGCAAAGGCTCTCCAGTGGTATGGCGAGGTGGTAAGGCGGGATCCTTCGTCCGCGGTCGGGTGGCAAAGGCTGGGAACGGCATTACGGCGGTCGTCGCGCCATGCCGAGGCCGTCCCGGCGCTGAAACGTTCGATCGCTCTGGCCCCCGGACGGGCTCAGACCTGGCATGATCTCGGGCTGGCATACGCGTCGCTGGGGCGAACGGCCGATGCGCGCCATGCGCTGGGAAAGGCGATCGAGCGTGACCCGGAGTTGCCGGAGGCGCACAACAATCTCGGCATCCTTCGTCTCGCCGCCGGCGACGCCGCGCACGCCGAGTCTTCTTTTCGCGAAGCGATCCGCATCAAGCCCAGCTACGCCGATGCTCGCGGGAACCTGGCGAATCTGCTGGCGGCGGGCCGGCCGGCTGAGGCGCAAGCCGAGTTTGACCGGGCGCTTCGACTCCGGCCTGGCGACGCCCGTACGCGCTATAACTATGCCCTGCTGCTGGGGAGGTTGGGCCGTTACGACGACGCGCAGCGGGAGCTCGATGCTTGTCTGCGCGCCGAT
Organism: Terriglobia bacterium; assembly: GCA_046714815.1. Classification (GTDB taxonomy): domain Bacteria; phylum Acidobacteriota; class Terriglobia; order JAJPHL01; family JAPKYU01; genus JBKKAI01. The sequence goes on from JBKKAI010000401.1 coordinate 2,110, forward strand.
CCCGCCTTTGCCGAAGCCCACGAATTGCTGGGCGATCTGCTGCTGGCGCGCAATCAGGCACATCAGGCGGTTTCGCCATATCGTGAGGCACTGCGGCTGCGGCCCGAGTCGGCCCGTGCGGCTTTCGGCCTGGGCATGGCGCTGGCCGCCACGGGCAACGCCGGCGGCGCGATCCCGTATTTGCGAAAGGCCGCGTCTGGGCCGGACGCGGAAATCCGCCAGCGCGCGATGGAGGTGCTGCGGCAGTTGGGTGCCAGTTCCCGGTAGCTGGGAGGATGTTCTTTACCCGGTTTCCTGTAAGCGGCCAAGCGGGATCAGAGCGCGACTCCGGGAAATCTTTGTCGTGCGTTGCGTTTGGGCGGACGTTGGCGTGGCGATGTTTGGGGGGTGGCATGATTCACGCGATACAGGAGCGAAGTCATGGCTGCCGGCTGTGTGTTCATCAAGTTCAGGTGAAAACGTCGGATAGAAAAGAGCTATGCTGAGGCTGGAGGTGACGGTATGGAGCGACGAACCTTCGTCCTGGGAACGGTGGCGGCGGCCTCTGCCGCGGCCCAGGAACTCCAGAATCCGGCGGCAAAGGGGAATAACCCCGTTCGGGAAAGTCCGCTTCGGGCCGGTTACATCGGCAGTGAGTACTACGATGACAAAGAACGCCGCGAGCTCGAGGACGTGATCGAGACGAAGCGTCCTTTCCGATGGTACGGCCCGGGTTCCCAGCCTCCGGCGAAGGTGCTCACGTTCGAGCGGGAGTTCGCCGCCCGAATGCAGACGCGGTTCGCGCTGGCGGTGACTTCCGGCACCGCCGCCCTGAGCACCGCCGTTGCCGCTCTCGAAATCGGCCCCGGCGACGAGGTGATCCTTCCCGCCTGGACCTGGCACTCGTGTTACAACGCCATTGTCCTGGCCGGCGCCTTGCCGGTTTTTGCCGAGATCGATGAATCCTTCAACATCGCCCCCGCCGACCTGGAGCGAAAGATCACGCCGCATACCAAAGCGGTGATGGCGGTTCATCTCCAGGGCAACCCGTGTGACCTGGATGCCGTGCTCGCAGTCGCCCGCGCGCGCCGCATCAAGGTCATCGAAGACTGCGCACAAAGCGTAGGCGCCAGTTACAAGGGACGTCCTGTCGGTTCGATCGGAGATATCGGCATCTATAGCCTGCAACTCAACAAGACCATCACCGCCGGTGAAGGCGGCGCCGTGGTGACCAACGACCCGGTGCTTTTCGAGCGCGCCTCACGGTTCCACGACCTGGGAAGCCTGCGGGCTCCCCATCAAAACGCCGTGGGCCGCTCGCAGGTCGAGGGATTCCCGGGCAGCCAGTTCCGCATGAGCGAGTTCACGGGCGGCGTCTTACTCGCCCAACTCCGCAAGCTGGATGGTATCGTCGCGGCACTGCGTGCGAATGCCGGCCGCGTTTACGAAGGCATTCGTGACCTTCCCGGAGTGCGCCTGCGCCGCCTCCCCGATCCGAAAGGCGAGCTGGGAACCGCGGTCTTTGTCGGATTCGAAAGCAAAGAGAAGCGCGATCGCTACCTCGCGGCCATGAAAGCGGAGAATGTTCCCGCGTCGCCGCCCAGCGGATCCGTCATCCTGCCGACCGTCCCCCATGTAGAGCAGAAGCGGACGATTCACCCGGCCTGGCCGTCATTCGCGTCGGATCGCGGGCGGTCCATCCGGTACGGCGCGGAGTGTTGCCCGCGGACCATCGCTATTCTCAGCCGCTTTGCCGGTGTCTCACTGCATCCAAGATTTACCCAGCGCGACACCGATGACGTCGTCGCCGCCATCCGCAAGGTTTACCCGGTGATCGCGCGAGCTTAAGCGATTCGATGGCCAATCCGGGTGCGAGATGGACTGAACCGCGTGATTCCGCCGCTCTTGATCTTCGGCGCGACCGTTTGTGGGCCGAGGTAAAACGCGGCAACGTGATCGAAGTGGTGGTCGCCGGCAGGCTCGAGGCATGAGGGAATCTATCGAATCCGATGTAGGGATGAAGAGGACGGCGGGTTAGTGCCGCCCTCCGGTCATGCCGCGGCCGGTGCGGATCAGCTCGAGGCGCCGAGGTCGTAGGGTGTGGTGATACGCGTCGCTCCAGTTGCAAAAAACGCACAGAGGCACAGAGACACAGAGAAA
>JBKKAI010000402.1:0-7000 GCA_046714815.1 Terriglobia bacterium
ATGTAGCACAAACGCTCCTGCCTGCGCATGTTGGGCACAGGTCAGGATGCGGTGTCACATCCTGGGATCGAGGTCTTCGAGGACTTTCATCACCATCAGCACCTTGTCGTCCACGTGGGCGCTGCCACGCGAAAAACTGGCGACCTCGCGCGCGACCTCATCCACCAGTTCCTGGGCGGCGAGGCGGCGGTGCCGGGAAACCAGGTCCACCAGGCGCTGGACACCGAACTCCTCGTGCTGATCATTGGTGGCTTCGATGATGCCGTCGGTGCAGCAGAGCAGCACGTCGCCGGCCATCAGCTTGACCGAGCCGCGCCGGTACTCGACGGCGCTGAACAGCCCGATGACCATGCCGCCCTCTTCGAGCGACAGCACCTCGCCGGTGGCGCGCACCAGGATCGGCGGGATGTGGCCGGCGTTGATGTAGTGCAGCGCGCGCCGCCGCGTGTCCACCAGGCCGAGAAAAATGCTCAGGAACTTTTCCGAGTGCGTGTCGGCCAGGATCATCTCGTTGAGCGACAGGGTGATGACTTCGAGCGAGTGCAGGTGCATCACCAGCGCGCGCAGCGTGGCCTGGAGGTTGGACATGACCATGGCCGAGCTGACGCCCTTGCCCTCGACGTCGGCCACCACCAGCATGAGGGTGTTCGGCTCGAGCGACAGGAAGTCATAGTAGTCGCCGCCTACTTCATAGCAGGGCTCGTTGAGGACGGCGATGTCGTAGCCGGGGATCACCGGCGGCGCTTCCGGCAGCAGGCTGCGCTGGATACCGCGGGCCAGCGCCAGCTCCCGCTCCAGCCGCTGCTTCTCCAGCAACTCGCGGTGCAGCCGCGCGTTCTCGAGCGCCAGCGCCATGTGCACCGAGAGAGCGTTCAGGAATTCTTCGTCTTCGCGGGTGAACAGGCCGTGCCGCTTGTTCAGCAACTGGAGGATGCCAACGATGTCCCCGGTGCGATTGCGGATGGGCGTGCAGAGCAGCGTCTTGGTCAGGTAATGAAACTTCTCGTCGAAGGTGCGGTCGAACTGCGGGCAGGTGTAAGCATCGGCCACGTTCAGCGTCTGGCCGGTTTCGGCCACGTAGCCGGCCACGCCCCGCCCGAACGGCAGCCGGATCTCCTGCTCCTCGATGCCGTGCGCCAGGATGGTCCACACCTCGCGTGTATCGCGGTCCACCAGGAACACGCTGCCGCGGTCGGCGTTGATTTCCTTGCGCGCCAGGTTCAGGATCAGGTCAAGCAGCTCGGCCAGGTCCAGAGTGGAGTTCAGCACCTGGCTGGCTTCCACCAGGAACTGGAGCTGCGTGATGGCTTTGCGGCTCTCGCTCAGCACCCGCGCGTTGTCCAGCGACGCGGCGGCCATCGAGGCGTACATCTGCGCCCAGGCCGGCGCTTCGGGCGGCAGTTCCGCGTCCGAGTACACCGCCAGCAGCCCGGCGGGCCGGCCGTTGATAATCATGGGGTGGGCCAGCAGGTGGCTGACGCCATGCTTCCGCGCCCAGGCGACAAACTCCTGGCCGGCGCCGCCGAGCGGGCCGGAGAGCGGTTGCGTCAGGGCGGCAAACCGGCGGGCCAAATCCTGATCGGGCGCAGGCGCCTCGCCGCTGCGGGCGCGCGCACCCTGGCGCACGAACTCGGCGCCGTTTTTGGCGGGAGCGTGCGGATCGGGCAGCCAGATCTCCGCCAGCGAAGCGTCGAAGTGCGAAAGCAGCGACCCGGTCAGTTCCGACACCATCTCCACGGGGTTGTCGGCCACCGCCAGCAGCTCGATGACCTGCGAAACGCTATCCACGTAGCGGTCTGCCGGCGCTGCGACGGGTTCGATGTCTTTCTTCTTCAATGGACCCCGACTTCTTGGGCCGGGCGAAGCGCGAAGTTCCTGCGGCGAAGCCTGCCCGGCATGCAAAAACAATCGCCGTAATATATCATGGGCTTGCGCGCACCGGCGCAGAACCGGGGCGGGCAAGATGCCCGCGCTCCCAGGCAAGCTGCGCCGGCCGGCCGCCTGCTTATGGATTATCGAGTCTTTGACTGCGTTTCCGAGGTGGATGGCGCCATCCACCACTGCTATTTCGTTTACATCCAGACGGCGATCTCGCTGCGCCACAGCGACACGGTGGACGTGCGCTTCATGGTCAATGGCAAGCGGATCACAGTGGCGCTGCCGCACGTGGCGTTTGTCGAGTACGCCGGGCTGGCCGGCGAAGTGCTGACCGACGAAGCCGCCATCTCCATCGCCGCGCGCTGCCTGAAGGAGGCGCTGGAAAAAGGCGCGTCGGTGGAGGACCTGACGATGCCGGTGGAGCGCGTGCTGGAGATGGCCCGCCGCGGCCCGGCGGGTAACCTGCCGGGCGATGCCGCTGAAACCACTCCCGACCTGAACCCGCCCGGCAGGGCGGCCGGGGGCCGGCACGTGGACGGCGTCGGATGAGGCTGAAAGTGGAGTGCTACGCCGGCCACCGCGCCGACCAGCGCCCGACCCGCTTCACCCTGCAGGGCCGCAGCTTCCAGGTGGAGGAAGTGGTGGACCGCTGGTACGGCCCGGACCACTCATATTTCAAGGTGCGTGCCGACGACTCCAACATCTACATCCTCAAGCATTCCCCCGAGGATGACGAGTGGAGCCTGGAAATGTTTCGCCTGGGAGGGCGCGACTGAGGGAATTGGGTTCAATCGTCAATGAAAAAATCGTCAATGATAAAATTCCTCAGAACTCTCCGCCGAAGGTCTGGTAGAGCAGCAGCAGGTTCAGGCTGACGATGACGGTGGTGGCGAGATAGGCCAGCCAGTTGGTGCGGCTGCAGTTGACGTGGGCGCCCATCAGGTCGCGCCGCCGGGTGAACATGATCAGCGGGATGATGGCGAATGGCAGCGCGAAGCTCAGCGAGACCTGGCTGAGCACCAGGATTCTCAGCGGGTCCAGCCCCCAGGCAATGACCAGGATGGCCGGCACCATGGTGATGAGCCGCCGCAGGAAGATGCTGAACTTGATATCGAGGAAGCCTTCCAGAATCACCTGGCCGGCCATTGTGCCGACGGTCGAAGATGAGAGTCCCGAAGCCAGCAGCGCAATCGCGAACAGCATGCTCGATAACGGGCCGACCAGCGGGGCCAGCGTCTGGTGGGCCTGCTCGATACCCACGACCTGGACGCCGTTGCGGAAGAACACCGCCGCCGCCATGATGATCATCGCCGAGTTCACCAGCCAGGCGCCGTTCATGGCGATGAGCACGTCGAAGAGTTCCAGCTTCTGGTGGCGCTTCTCCTGCTCCGGGTCGCCGGTCCGGCGGTGCAGCACCAGCGCCGAGTGCAGGTACACCACGTGCGGCATCACCGTGGCGCCCAGCATCCCCACCGCGACGTAGATGCTCTGGGAATTGATGCTGGGAATGATGACGCCGCGCCCCACCGCGGCCCAGTCCGGCTTCACCAGAAAAATCTCGATGGCGTAGGCCGCTCCGATCACCACCAGAAAGGCCATGATGGCGTGCTCCAGTCGGCGGAACCCCAGCGTCTCGATCGCCAGGATGGCGAACACCGCCACGCCTGTCAACATCGCGGCCGACAGAAGCGGGATGCCGAAAAGCAGGTAAAACCCGAGCGCGGCGCCCAGGAATTCGGCCAGGTCCGTGGCCAGCGCGGCGATCTCCGCGGCGATCCACAGGCCCAGGTTCACCGGCCGCGAGAACTGGGAGCGGCAGTTCTGCGGCAGTGTCCGGCCGGTGGCAATGCCCAGCTTCGCCGACAGGAACTGCACCAGCACCGCCATGGCGTTGCTCCATAGCAGCACCCACAGCAGGCTGTAGTTGAAGCGCGCGCCGCCCTCGATGTTGGTGGCGAAGTTTCCCGGGTCAATGTAGGCGACGCTGGCCACGAACGCCGGACCGAAGTACCACCAGCTTTCACGGCGGGGAAAGGCTTTCGGCAGGGTCTCCGTCGTCATGCGGACAAAGTTTAACCTGGGTTAAATAAAAAAACAAGCGCCGGACAACTTTGGCAACGTTGGGCGCCGGGCAGTGTTGGCCAGCAGGTTGCGCCCCCGAGCGGAGACAGCGGTTTCAGTACTTGGGGACCGAGGGGTCCACCTGGTCGCTCCAGGCCAGGATGCCGCCCTTCAGGTTGCGCACTTTGCGGAAGCCCGCTTTGCGCAAGAAGTCCACGGCCTGCGCGCTGCGCACGCCGCTGCGGCAGTGGACGACGATCTCGTCGGCGGAGTTGAGCTCGTTGACGTGCGCGTCCAGCTCGCCGAGCGGGATGAGATAGCCCGACAAGTTGCAGATCTGGTACTCGTGCGGTTCGCGCACGTCCAGAATAAACAGGTCCTCGCCGGCATCCAGTTTCTGCTTCAGCTCCACCGGAGTGATTTCGGGAACCGACACCTGCGCGTCGTGCTCCTCGCCGCGGATGCCGCAGAATTCATTGTAGTCAATCAGTTTCGTCACCGTGGGGCTGGCGCCGCAAACCGGGCAGTCGGAATTCTTACGCAGCTTCAGCTCGCGAAACTTCATCGCCAGAGCGTCAATCAGCAGCAGCCGGCCCACCAGCGGGCGCCCTTTGCCGATGATCAGCTTGATGACTTCGGTGGCCTGGATCACGCCCACCAGTCCGGGCAGGATGCCCAGCACGCCGCCCGCGGCGCAGCTCGGCCCCAGTCCGGGCGGGGGCGGCGCGGGGTAGAGGCAGCGATAGCAGGGGCCATCCTTCTTCCCGAAGACCGACGCCTGCCCCTCGAAGCGGAAGATGCTGGCGTACACGTTGGGCTTGCCGGAGAGCACGCAGGCGTCGTTCACCAGGTAGCGGGTGGGGAAGTTGTCGGTGCCGTCGGCGATGATGTCGAAATCGCGGAACAGGTCGAGCGCGTTTTCGCTCGTCAGGCGGATGTTGAAGGGCACTACCTCGATCGCCGGATTGATCTCGCGCAGGCGGTCCACCGCCGAGTCCAGCTTGGGGCGGCCGACGTCGCTGGTGCCGTGGATGATCTGCCGCTGCAGGTTGGTGAAATCCACCACGTCGAAGTCCACGATACCGAGCTTGCCGACGCCGGCCGCTCCCAGGTACAGCGCCAGCGGCGAGCCCAGGCCTCCGGCGCCGATGCATAGCACCCGCGCCTGCTTCAGCTTGAGCTGCCCCTCCATGCCCACTTCGGGCATGATCAGGTGGCGGCTGTAGCGCAGGACTTCGTCGTGACTCAGGCGGATGCCCATCGCGGGGGCCGCGGGCCGGCCGGTCTGAACCGGAGCTCCGCCGGCGATCGAGGGCACGATGCTCACCACGTCGTTCTCCTTGATGCCCGTGTTCTCCTTGTTCAGGTAGCGGATGTCCTCGTCATTCACGTAGACGTTGACGAAGCTGCGCAGGCGGCCGTCGTCGCTGTAGAGGTGCTTGCGCAGATCGCCGTATTGGGCGGTGAGATTCGCCAGCACTTCGGCGACCGTGCTGCCAGATACCTCGACCGAGTCGTTGCGCCCGGCATACTGGCGCAGTGGGGTGGGAATCAGAACTTTAGCGGGCATGTTGCTCTACTTCCTCCAGGGTGCTAAACGCCGTCTCCAGGGCTTCCGGCTGGAACTGCCGGTCATCGGAAAGCTCCCAGCTCGTGATGTCGCCCGGCACGCTCTTCTGGACGGAGACGATCACGTAGGAAAACCATGGCCAGGCGTGCTCGCGGTCGAATTCGCTGGGCCGCGCCGGATGGTCCGGGTGCGAATGATAGAAGCCCAGCATGTCCAACTGATGATCGCGCGCATAAGTGTCGCCGGCGCGGAAGTCCTCCGGCGTAATCAGGAAGCGGTTGCGCGGCGAGTCGTCGCGCGCGTTGCCGGCGGGCTTCGCCTCGGTCACCACCTTCCACCCGTTGACCTCTTTCCCCAGCAAAAAGCCGCAGCATTCATTGGGATAATCGCGGCGGCCGTGCTCGTTGATGCGGGCCAGCTCGGCGGGGAGGATCACGAGACTCATTCCTTGCGCGCCTCACCGCCTTCGTCCTCCCAGAAGGTCTGGCTCAGGTACTTGTCGGCCGAATCGGGGAAGACGGTGACGAGCACGCCGGTCTCGATTTCCCGCGCCACGCGCCGCGCCGCCGCAAGCGCCGCGCCGCTCGAAATCCCCACCAGCAGCCCTTCTTCGCGCGCCAGCCGCCGTACCATCATATAGGCTTCCTCGGTGGCAACTTCGAGGTTCTCTTCGGCCAGCGAGGCGTCATAAATTCCCGGCACGATGGCCGAGGGCATATGCTTCAGGCCTTCCAGCCCGTGGAAGCCGGAATCCGGCTGGAACGAGATCACGCGGATGCCCGGGTTCAATTCCTTCAGCCGGCGGCTGGTCCCCACGAACGTGCCGCTGGTGCCCAGCCCGGCGACAAAGTGTGTGATGCGGCCGGCAGTCTGCTGCCAGATCTCCGTGGCCGTGGTCTGGTAATGCGCGCGCCAGTTCGCGGGGTTATTGTACTGGTCGGGGTAGAAATAGCGCTCGGGCTCGGCGGCGAAAAGCTCGCGGACCTTGCGGATAGCGCCGTCGGAGCCTTCGCCGGGGTCGGTCAGGACCAGTTCGGCGCCGAAGGCGCGCAGGATGCGCTTGCGCTCCTGGCCGGCGTTGGCCGGCAAACACAGTTTCACGCGGTAGCCCCGGCTGGCCGCGATCATCGCGTAGGCGATGCCGGTATTGCCGCTGGTGGCGTCCAGAATCGTCTTGTCCGGCGTCAGAGCGCCCGAACGCTCCCCGTCCAGCACCATGTTCAGCGCCGCGCGGTCCTTCACCGACCCGCCGGGGTTGAACCACTCCGCCTTGGCGTAGAACTCCACCCTCGGGAAGTCGCGGGTGACCTTCACGAGGCGCAGCAGCGGGGTGTTGCCAACGCGGGAAAGCAGCGAGGAAAGCAGAGCAACCCCTTCTATCGCCGGCAGCGAAGCGGCGGTCTTGGAAGAGGGGTGGCCCACAGACAGATTTGATTGCGCAGACATCCAACTAGTGACAAAATTGATGGTCCTGTCCGCACTATATCATGC
>JBKKAI010000403.1:0-4077 GCA_046714815.1 Terriglobia bacterium
CGATTGCGGAACGGTCGGCGAAGTCCTGCGCCGCGCGGCGCGTGATTTTCCCGGCCGCGTGGCCCTGGTTGCCGGGGCCGAGCGGTGGACCTTCCGCGAGCTCGACGAGCGCGCCGACCTCTGCGCCCGCGGCATCATGGCGGCGGGCCTGGAGAAGGGCGAGCGGGCCGCGGTCTGGGCCACCAATATCCCCGAGTGGGTGCTGCTGGAGTTCGCGCTGGCGCGCGCCGGCGTGGTTCTGGTCACCGTCAATACCGCCTTCAAAGCCGCCGAAGCCGAATACCTGCTGCGGCAATCCCAGGCTAACGTCCTCTTCTTCGGCCCGGGGTTCCGCGACGTCCGCTATCCGGAGATCGTCGCCGCGCTTCCCGACCTGCCGGACCTGCGGCAGCGGTATTTCTTCGGAAGCGAGGCCCCGGCAGGCAGCGCGCCGTTTGCCGAAATCGTGCGGCTGGCTTCCCGAGTCTCACCCGGCGACCTGCGCCGCCGCGAGCAATCCCTCGACCTCGACGACCTGATCAACATGCAGTACACCTCGGGGACCACCGGCTTCCCCAAGGGGGTAATGCTGACCCACCGGAATGTCGTGAATAACGGACGCTCTGTCGGCGCGGTGATGGGCTATACGGCAGCGGACATCGTGCTGGTTCCCGTCCCGCTGTTCCACTGCTTCGGCTGCGTCATCGGCGTTCTGGGCGCCCACACGCACGGCGCCGGCCTGGCCCTGGTCGAAACCTTCGATCCGCTCCGTGTTCTTGAAACCATCCACCGCGAGCGCTGCACGTCGGTGCTCGGCGTTCCCACCATGTTTATCGCCGTGATGGAGCACCCCGAGTTCTCACGGTTCGACCTGACCTCGCTGCGCACCGGAGTGATGGCCGGGGCGCTCTGTCCGCCGAGCGTGGTCGGCCGCGTGATGGAGGCGATGCACGTCCCCGAGCTCACCATCGCTTACGGGCTCACCGAGGCCTCGCCGGCGATCACGCAGACGCGGCCCGACGACCCGCTGGAGAAACGCCTCGGCACCGTGGGCCGGCCGCTGCCCGGCGTCGAGTCCCGCATCGTGGATCCGGTGACGATGGAGGAACTCCCGCCGGGGCGGCAGGGAGAATTGATCGCGCGCGGTTACCTGGTCATGAAGGGGTACTACAACAACCCCGAAGCCACCGGGGCCGCGATCACCGGGGACGGATGGCTGCGCAGCGGCGACCTGGCGACGATGGATGCCGAAGGCTACTTCACCATTACCGGACGCCTGAAGGAGATGATCATCCGTGGCGGCGAGAACATCTCCCCCAAGGAGATTGAAGAGTTGCTGCGCTCACACCCGAAGGTCAGCGACGTGGCCGTATTCGGCGTACCCGACGCGAAGTTCGGCGAGGAGGTGGCGGTCGCGGTGCGGCTGAAGCCCGGCGCGTCGGCCACCGGGGACGAGATCCGCGACTTTGTCCGCGGCCGGTTGGCCGCATTCAAAGCCCCGCGGCAGGTCCACTTCGTGGACACGTTCCCGCAGACCGCCAGCGGCAAAATCCAGAAGTTCCGGCTCCGTGAAATGTTCGGCGTCGAGACCCCTGCCGGCTCCCGCCGGTAAACGTATCGCCGCTGGAAAACTCGCACAGGCTGGAAAGCCTGTGCCACGTGGTTCCGCAACGTACGGAGTACGGCGCAAGAATCGGCGTGGTGTACGAGGTCGTCAAACGACTCATCGCCGCTCCAGTAAGAAAGCAGCGCCCAATCGGCCTTTTCGACAAGTTGGAGCAAAGTGAAGGTTATGTGGCGACCCGATCGCCTTCTCAAGAAGCTTGCGCGCTTTCATGCACGCCTTGCCGGCCGGGGATGCGGCGCCAATTGAGGAAGGCTCTTTCCCGGGCTCCACCAGCGGTCGAGTTGCTTCTGAAGGGACCCAACCGTATCTGGATGGCGCGTGGCCAGATCGGTCCGCTCAAACGGATCGGCGATGATATCAAACAGCTCTATTTCGCTGGACCAGCCCGGCCCGGCGCCCTCGGCCCAGACCGGCAGCGCGGCATTGGGCCGATACGGAACGATCAGCTTCCAACGGCCATTGACCGTCCAGCGGTACTTTAGCCCCAGCGCCGGATTCTCCGGGTCGGGTATCGTGTGGACGAACACGCTTCCGTAGATCGCTTCCCGCTTGAGGAGCCGGCCGCGATCCATCAGGCTGGCGCCAGGCATCGCGGTCTCCGGCCGGAGCCCACAAGCCGCCAGAATCGTGGGCGCAAGATCAACGCTGCTGACCGGGGTCTTCTCATCGCGGCCGGGCCGAATCTTTCCCGGCCACCGGAGCAAGATCGGCGTGCGAAGTCCCGCGTCATAGGGCGACCCCTTCGCGCGCCTCTCGATCAAACTCTTCGGCGTTTCCGTCTGCACCCACCCGTTGTCGGCCAGGAATATGACCAGCGTGCTCTCTGCCAGGCCCTTCTTGTCCAGATATCCCAGGAGCTGGCCGACGGTTTCATCGAGCCACCCGCACATGGCGTAATACTTCGCCAGCTCATCGGCGATCCCGATCTTTTGATATCGCTGGAGCAGCCGCGCGGGCGGGTTGTGCGGCGTATGCGGCAAAAAAGGCGCGTACCAGACGAAAAAGGGCTTCCCGCCGGCGCGGTCAACGAAGTCGTAGAGGGGCTGCATCGTCTCCCGGCCGATCTTCAAGCCTTCGTCACCGTGACGCCCGCCGCGCCGGACATCGCCGTGAGTCATGCACTCGGTGAAGCCGCCGCATTTGCATTCTCCCTCCCACCACTTGCCGGACTGATGGCTGACGTAGCCTTTTTCGGCGAGCAAGCCCGCAACCGTTTTCGACTCTTGAAACACACGCACCATGCGCGCGCGATTCTCCGGATCGCGGGCGTCGCCCTGGGGATCATTGCCGGTGATTTTGTGCTGGTGTGGATAGAGGCCGGTCATCATGGAAGCCAGGCTCGGCCGGCACAGGCTGCTGGGCACGTAGCCTCGCGCGTAAACCATGCTCTCGGACGCGAGCCGGTCCAGGTGCGGCGTGCGGATGTGCCGATGCCCCATGAAGCCGTAGTCTGGCCATCCGTGGTCATCGGAAATGATCAGGACAACGTTGGGCGAAGACCTGGTGGCGGCTTGCCGCGCGGTGGCTTTCACGGGGGCAAGCAACAAAAGAAGCAGGTCGCGGCGGCGCATCATTTTGTTTGTGCTGCTCCCGTCAGCTTTTCTTTCGAAACGCCTCCCGGCGTTCCGTTCGCCGCCGGCGAGCCATTTGCCTTATTTTTCAAGCCAACGGCGGGCACTTCGACTACCGAATCGCCAGCGTGACCGAGTTGCTGGGCACGCCGTTCTGGAGCAGCACCAGAGGAACCGCCGGACCCGGTGGCACGCCGGAGGGGACCTCGACGTTCACCTGGTAGAGACCGACAAAGCCAGTGCGCTGGTCTAGAACTGGTTGAGCGCATACGCCAACCGGAGCTTCGCTTGGCGCTCCGTCGCGTCCGGATAGCCCAGGTCCGCGAATACGATCGCCGGAAAACCCGGCGATGCCGTTTCCCGCCGCCAACGTGAGAATGCCGCCGGTTGAAATCCTGACCACCTGATGGTTGTCCCGATCACTGGCGAACACGTTGCCGGCCGAGTCCACCGCAACCCCGGCAACATTGCCCAAAGTCGCGCTGGTCGCCGGCCCGCCGAGGCCGCGTAGCGTCCGGCCGCTGCCCGCCACCGTAGTGATCACGCCCTGGGAAAAGCAGGGGAGCGTCAGGACTGAGTAACCGCAAACACGAAAAACGAAATAGCGCTCCGCCGCAACGGGCACCCCCTATTCAAGGCGGTGGCGCCGAGTTTAGCACAGAGCCGGTTGAGGACGGGCCGGTGGCGTTTCTCGGGCGTGTGGTTGAGTTGCCCGCCCCAAAACCCCGCACAGGCAGGAATGCCTGTGCTACACTTTGCAATAGAGAGTGAACCAGGCTTTGAGCGCAGCAACGATCAAGTGGCCGGCCGCGCAGGACCGCGAAGAAGCGGCGCTGCTGGCCCGGGTGGACCCCGGCCGCCTGCCGCGGCACGTGGCCGTCATCATGGACGGCAACGGCC
>JBKKAI010000404.1:0-2859 GCA_046714815.1 Terriglobia bacterium
GGCCTGCCCGTAAACGGCGAGGGTTTCGCGCGCGGCCTTGTGCCAGGAGAAATGGCGCGCGCGCGCGAGGCCCTTTTCGCGCAGCTCCTCCCGCAGGCGCGCGCCGGCGGCCAGGCGCGTGATGGCGGCGCCGATGTCGTCTTCGCGCGACGGGTCTACCAGCAGCGCGGCATCGCCCGCGATTTCCGGCATTGACGAAACGTTCGAGGTAATCACCGGGACGCCGCTGGCCATGGCTTCCAGGATCGGCAGGCCGAAGCCCTCGTAGAGCGACGGGTAAACAAAGATGTCCGCCAGGTTATAGAGCGCGGGCATATCCTCGTCGGGAACGAACCCGGTGAAGTGAACATCGCGGCCCAGGCCGCCTTGGGAAACCGCGTCGAGCACGCCGCGGTAGCTCCAGCCGAGGCCGCCGGCGATCACCAGGCGATATTCGCGGCGCAGCTCCTTCAGGCGCGCAAAGGCGCGCACCAGCGCCGCCAGGTTCTTGCGGGGATGGATCAGCCCGGTGAACAGGATCACCTTGCGCCCGGGGGCCAGATGTTCGCGCAGGCGCTCGGTGCGGGCCGGGTCGGCGGCGGGACGAAACCGCGCGTCGGCGGCATGGTGAATTACGCGGATCTTTTCCGGCGGCGTCCCCAGCAGCCGCACGATGTCCCGCTTGACGCTCTCGGAGACGGCGATCACCCGCGCGGAGCGCTCGACCGAGCCCGGAATCATCCGCTGGAAATAGTGCCGCTTGACGGGCGTGTGCATTTGCGGCAGCAGGAAGAAGGTCATGTCATGGATGGTGATGACCGCCGGACAGGACTTCAGCACCGGACAGACGAATGCCGGGCCGTGATACACGGCGGCCTTTCGCCGCGCCAGGTCGGCGGGCAGCCGGGTCTGCTCCCACACCAGGCGCAGGGCGCGGTTGGCGACCGTTGGGCGCAGGCAAAACCTCTCGGGCAGGGCGTCGAAGTGGCGGGCGCCCGGGCCCGCGACGTACAGCAGGTAGTCATTCTCGACGTCGCTTTCCGCCAGGGCGCCCACCAGCCGCCGGATGTAGTTCCCGCCGCCGTAAGCCTGCCGGTGCACGGCCAGCGTATTGATCGCGATCCGCAAGAATTCCTCCGGGCCTCGAATGTACCGTAGCCGCCCCGGCTTTACAAACCGCCGCCTCCGTGCGAACCGTGGCGGATATCATCGTAGAGAACCGCGAGTGATCCTCTATATGGATGCGAGGCGTGTTGGCGGCCTTTGAAGATTCCGGTAAACTGGGTGGATGACCCGACAGAAGATTCAGTTCTATTTGAAGCCCACTTGAACGAGCTGCCGCAAAGCAAGAAGTTTCTTGCAGGAGCAGGGCACGGAATTTGACGAGCGGCGCCTGGACCGGGGACTGAGTGAAGAAGAGCTCGACCGGCTGATCGGCGGCCGTGATTACCGGCTGTTTCTGAACCCGCGCAATGAAGTCTATCGCGAGCGCGGGATGGCGGACAACCCGCCGCCGCGGGCCGAGGCGCTGAAGATGATGGCCCGCGAACCGAACCTGGTCCGCCGGCCGATCCTGGTGCGGGGCAGCCGCTTCGTGCTCGGCTTCGACGCCGAAAAGTACCGCGAAATCCTGGGTTAGCGTGCGGACTTGGCGGCGGCCGGGAGCTTGGCCAGCAGCTTCCGCGACTCGCCGGCGTGGGGCCCGCCCATCTTCACCGATTCGTTCAGCACCCCGCGCGCCTCGCCGAAGCGGTTCAGCTTGGCGTAGGCGAAGCCCAGGTAATAAAGCACCGGATCGAGAGCGGCGGTGTTGCCCTGAAGCATTTTGGCGGCGGTCTGCAACTCCGGGATCGCGGCCGCGCTCTTGTCCTGCAGCATCAGCGAGCGGCCGACGATGGAGTGGGCCGCTCCGCGGTAATTGTCCAGGTACTTGCTCCAGTCGGCTTCGGCGACTCCGTCGGCGCGCTTCTTCGCGTCCATCACCTTGAGCAGTTGCTGGGCAAGCTGTTGGGCCTCGGCCAGCTTCTTGCGCTGGGCGACGTGGATCTCGCCCAGCACCAGCAGCATGGTCTCGTTCTCGGGGTCGGCGGCGATGGCCTTCTCGGCATTTTCGATCGCCCTGGGGATGTCGCCGGCCTGCTGGTACATCAGCGCGTACATCGCCGGCACCTGTTTGGCCTTCGGGCTTTCCGGGAAGGCCTCGGCGAACGCGGCGATGTAGGTGGCGCGCTGCGGCGTGCTGTCGCGCGACACGGCCTCCCACAGCGAGTACTCCATGAACTCGCTGTAGGACTTCAGCGTCTCCTGGCGCTTTTTCCAATCGTCGTCGTCCATCTCCGGGGGACGGTTGGCCAGCGCCTTCTGGCGCAGGGACTGCGCCACCATGGTCCACTTGTGGGTGCGCGCGAAATCGCCCTTGGCCTGCGTGGCGCGCAGCAGGTTGATCAGGGTGGCCAATTCTTCGTTGTCGGCCTCGGCGGCCTTCTCGCCGTGCTCGATGGCCTTGTCGTACTGCTGCGTTTCCACGTACGCCGCCAGGTAAAGCTGGTGGGTGAACGGCAGCGCCTCGCTGGCGGCGAACTTCTGCGTGAAGTCGTCGAGCATCGCCAGCCGCTTCCTGGCGTCCGGCTCGCCCTGGATTTCCAGAAGGACCTTCTCCTCCGGCGAGTCGGGCGTGATCTTGTATTTCTTCTCCCCGAAAGCGGGAACCGCCAGCAGCAACAGCAGCAGGCCAAGTTGTCTCATGCGCCCCTCCGCAATAATCTCGTTGCCACATTCAAATGCGGAATCCGGAATGCGGAATGCGGAATTGACGGCCGCCCATCCCGCGGCCGCGGGCGACGCACGCCAGGCCATCCCATTCCCCAATCCGCATTCCGT
>JBKKAI010000405.1:0-9102 GCA_046714815.1 Terriglobia bacterium
GCGCGGTCGGCGCCGCGCTGCTGGCCGGGCTGTTGAGCGCCACGCCGCTGCTGAAATCGCTGGAGCAGAAAACCTACGACCTGCGGTTCGTGCTGCGCGGCGCGGAGGCGCCGCCGCCCGGCGTCGCGCTGGTGATGATGGACGGCCGCACTGACCTGGCCCTGCCGGAGCCGCGTATCTTCTGGCACCCGCACTACGCGGCGCTATTGCGCGCCGTCGCGCAGGGCGGCGCGCGCGCCATCGGCGTGGACGTGTTCTTCGCCATGTCGGTGGAGAAGTGGGCGCCGGACCTCGACCGCCGGCTCGCTGAAGCTTTCATGGAAGTATCCACGACGACGCCGGTGGTGCTGGGCTTCGATACGCTGCAGCCCGCGCAGGAAGGGCTGCCGCTCTACATGCTGGCCAGCGCGCAGGGAGCGATGGGCTTCACCCATGTGACGATTGACCCGGACGGCTTCGTGCGGCGCCAGGAACTGCAGGGCAAGGCGGCGGACGGCGGGGCGGGCGCCGAATCGTTCGCCGCGCGATTGGCGGCGGTTACGCTGCAAGCCGAACGCGGCGTCCCGCATCCGGTTTCAAGCGACCGGCAGCGCGGCATCATGCGCTTCGGCGACCGCGCCGTGCCGCTCGACCGCGCCGGCTTCATGCGCATCCACTACTGGGGACCGGGCGGAACGTTCCCGGCGATTTCCATGGCTGACGTATTGGCCACCGCGGAGAAAAAAGACGCGGCGCAACTGGAAAAATGGTTCCGTGGCAAGACCGTGCTGGTCGGCACGCTGGACCCGGCTGACATGCAGCCGACGCCGTTCTATCTGGCCGGCGGCGCCTACGGGCGGGCCACCGCCGGCGTCGAGATTCACGCCAACGCCCTGGCCACCATTCTCGAGCAGCGTTACCTGCGCGACGTAATGCCGGGCGTCACCGCCTCGCTGGTGCTGGCCGCCTCGGCGGTGGCCGCCGTGCTCGTGTTCCTGCTGGGGTTCCCGCTGGCGCCGCTGGCCCTGACGCTGGTGATGGCGGTCTACGTGGCGCTCACAATCCGCTTCCAGCAGGCGGGCATCGTGCTGCCGGTGGTGGCGCCGGCGATGGCCGCGACACTGGGCGGCCTCGCCGCATACGGCGCCTACTCGCTCACCGAGGGCCGCCAGCGGAAGCTGCTGCAGGAAGTGTTCGGCAAATACGTCGCCAGCGACGTAGCGCGCGAGCTGCTGGCCTACGGGGAGATTCCGCTGGGCGGCGCCTGCCAGGAAATCACGGTGATGTTCTCCGACCTGCGCAACTACACCAGTTACTGCCAGAACCGCGACCCGCAGTTGGTGGTGGAAGAGCTGAACCAGTACTTTGCCGGCATGACCGCGGAAATCAAGTCGAACGGCGGCATGGTGAACAAGTTCATCGGCGACGGCATAATGGCGCTGTTCGGCGCGCCGGTCCCGCACCCTGACGATCCGCTGCGGGCGGTGCGCTGCGGGCTGGGCATGGTGGCGCGCAACGACGAGTTCAACCGGCTGCGAGTCGAGCAGGGCCTGAAGCCGCTGGTGATCGGCATTGGCGTGCACACCGGCGAGGCGGTCGTGGGCAATATCGGCGCGCCGGAAAAGATGGAGTACACCGCGATCGGCGACACGGTCAACATCGCCGCGCGCATCGAGGGCGAGAACAAGACATTTCAGTCCAAGCTGCTGATCAGCGAGACCACGTATCAGAAAGTGCGGGAGCACGTGGTGGCCGAGCCCGCCGGCAACGCCAACATGAAAGGCGTTTCGGAAGCCGTAATGTTGTATAAGATTCTGGAGTTGAAAGGCGCAAAAACATGACCAACCGTACCCATCGCTGCCGCCCCCCATCCTTTGTCCTGATCGCCTTGTTGTTGCTCGCCCCGCTGAGCGGGGCCAACACCCCGGTCGGGTTGCTCTCGTCGGTTTCCGGCACCGTGCAGATCATGCGCGCGGGCCAGAAGACACCGGTGGCGGCCCGCACCGCCGACTTGATCGCCGCCGGGGACCGCGTGCTGACGGGCCGCAACTCGGAGGCCTCGTTCCTGTTCTGCCCCGCGTCGAAGGCCAGCAAGATTCTGCCGGACTCCGACGTCGAGTTCAAAGACGCCGACTTTCAAGTAAAGAAAGGAAAACTGGGCGACGAGCGCAAGGTGCCTACCTGCAAGCTGCCGGCGAACCTGACGCTGGCAACGGCCAGCCAGCAGCAGTCGGGTATGATGCGGCTGCGGGGAGCCAACCTGATCCTGCGCTCGCCCGCGCTCACCCACGTTGCCGGCCTGCAGCCGCGCTTCCGTTGGAGCCCGGTGGACAGCGCCAAGGTGTATGACATCAAGCTGATGGACCGCGAGGAGCGCATCCTGTGGCGTTCCAGCGTTCCCGCCACCGAGGTCGTGTATCCGGGCGATGCCAAGGCGCTGGCCTGGGGCCAGAAATACTGGTGGCGCGTCACGGCCCGCGACGGTGAGGACACGCTCACCGAGTCCGGATCGTATTTCCAGGTTCTGCCCACCGACCAGGCCTCGAGCGTCCGCTCGATGGAGAGTAACCTGCGCCGCGCTCTGCAGGAGAATCCCGCCGATAACGGCCCACGTTTCCTGCTGGCCTTTCTCTACGAGGAGAACGGCATGCTCGACGAGGCGGCCTATCTCTACTCCGAGCTCGCCGATCGCATGGGCCCGCAGGAGTGGGTAGGGAACCGCCTGATGGACCTGATGAACCGGCTGGGCTGGGACAAGCCCGATTCGGGCCCCTCCCGGTAACTCCGAAAGCGGTTCGCCGCGGCGAACGGAGTGCGGAATGCGGAGTGAAGCGCTCCGCTTTCCCTGTTTCGGGTGCAGTGCCGGCGATCTCGCCCGCGGAGCCGTCCTGCTGGCTGAGCGCGCCATGCAACAGGTGACGATCGACATCCCGGATGAAACGCTCCTGGCCTTGAAGCTGGCGCCGTCTGGTGCGGCTCAGGAACTGCGTCTCGCGGCCGCAGTGAAGCTGTACGAACTCGGACGACTCTCCTCGGGCGCCGCGGCACAGTTGGCGGGCATTCCGCGGGTGGTGTTCCTGGCAAAACTGGCCGACTACGGCGTCTCCACCTTCCGGCTCACCGAAGAGGAACCGCGCCGGGACTTGGAGAATGCCTGAAACCATCTCCAACACATCGCTTCTGCAGTACCTGTATATTAGCCCGGATTATTCAGTGCGCCCCAACGGCGCAGACCACCAATGGGGGAAGGACCCATCCCGTCAGTTGTCGGTAGGACGGGTAGCTGACGAGCGATATGAGGAGGAAGCCTAACATGTCGAAGCCTCGTGACAAACCTCACGGAAAGGTGAGGGAGCAAGCATGCAGGCCGTAACGCGAGTGAATCCTGAGCAGGCCTCGAAAGTGAAGTCGTGGACGCCGACCCGCCTGAATAACGGGGAAGGCAGCACGAGCCGGCAAGCAACCGACGCGCGCACCGGTTCGGTCCACCGGGGTAATGGGAACGGCATGCACGCAAGGCGGTCTGGGTAATTGGGGGAGGCTCGGGACGGATGGACCAAGGATCCAACGCTGGCAGAAGGGTTGGCGGTCCGTCTGGGCGTCGGAGAGGGTCATAGTACCGTGGAAGCCGGGTAACTCCGGTGGAGGGAAGGGCCCTCACTTCTGGGTGCTTCCGAAGGAACCGAGATCAGGTGATTGGCGATGAGCCTAACCACACCGAAATTGGTCGGACGTTCCCGAGTGAGCTGTACTGTGCGGCGAAGGATCATTCCGTGTGCCTCATAGTGAAACCAGTCGGAGAGCCGGATGCGGGAAACCCGCACGTCCGGTTCGATGAGCGGGGAAGGGAAACGGGGCGGCGCCTTCGGCGCGAGTACCCGCGCCCTTCCTCGACTCTACTGAACAGGCGACGAACTTATGGAGTGCGGTGGCTTGCCACCGCTTTGAAGCGAGTCGCGGCTTGCCGCGACCGCAGCCCAAGTGGCCGTGCCGCCCGTCCAGTTTTCACGCGCGGCATTGGCCTGCGCGGAAGCAAGCCGTCAAGATTCATGAATAATCCGCTCTAACACGTCCGGCCTGGCAGCAATGCCTGATGGGCTACGGCGCCTTGGACCAGGGCCACAGCTTCAGCCGGCTGCCGCAGCGGCCACAGGAATACACGCGGCTGACGAGCAGCAGCCGCTCATAGAGGCGGCGCTTCGCGCGGTCCACCCGATCATTGCGGCAGCGCGGGCAGAACCGCGGTTTGTGTGAGGATTCTCTCGGCATCGGCCGGCGCGCATGTGCGCTCGACCATTCTACTTCAGCCGCAGAAGGAAGATACCGTGGCCCACGCCGGCCGGCTCTTCGCTGCGCGCCGACTGGAAAGCGATCCACTTCCCATCCGGGCTCACCACCGGGTTCGACGCCTTATAGCCTTCGTAATCGCCCCAACGCGTAAGCCGGACAAATTCAGCGCTGTTGGGCTCCAGCTTCAGCTTCCAGATATCCACGTACTTTGAATTCTGCCGCTCCGGGCCGCCCTGCTCGCGGCTGGACTCGACCAGCGTCCATTGGCCATCGGGCGAACCCCCTTCCACTTCGTTGTACTCGCCGGCCAGTTTGCGGTAGGTCGTGATCTTCTTCGTGGCCAGGTCCAGGCCGAAGACATCGGCGTAGGGCGTGCGGTAGCAGGTGTAGACCAGCTCGGTATCATCGTTGCGAAA
Organism: Terriglobia bacterium; assembly: GCA_046714815.1. GTDB lineage: Bacteria > Acidobacteriota > Terriglobia > JAJPHL01 > JAPKYU01 > JBKKAI01. The sequence goes on from JBKKAI010000405.1 coordinate 4,686, forward strand.
GTCCTGCGCCTCGAGCACGCATTCCGGCTGGCGGGCGCGGACCGCCTCCTGCTTGTTCACCAGCCGCGGGACGCCGTCGCGATACTCGATGTCGGCGGTGTAAATCACCGATTCTCCTTGCGCCAGCACGTCGGGGAGCTGCCCGCGCGTGTTCGACCAGGCGATCTTCATCCGCTTGCGCGAGATAGCGACGCCCTCGGAGATGCCGTGGCCCAGGGCCACCGGCGGCGTCATTGTCGTAGTAGGGGCGGCCGTAGTGCCGGCAGCGGCCTTCATCACCCACATTTCCTGGTCGCGCGAGCGCGTCGTCCGGATATCGGTGAACGTGCGCGCGCCGATCAGGAAAAAATCGCCGTTGGGCAGATACTGGATGCGCAGAAAACCCTGATGGGGGAAGTGCCCGGTGAGCAGGCGCGTCAGCTTCGTCCGCAGGTCAATCTCAAACGCATCCTTGAAACTCTTGGCCATGAAAGCGATACGCTTCCCGTCGGGGGACCAGGCGGCGCGCTCGCCGAACCCGGTCAACTGGGTGATGTTGCGCGGCAGTTGCGTCTCCGGGCTGCCGGATTTCTTTGCCTGCCCGAAGGCCATGCCGGCGGCCAGTAAAAACGCCCCGAGCCGGAACCAACTGCGGTTTGTCATGTGAGTCCCAGTTCCCGGATCGCTTCTCCGGCGCCGGCCAGGTTCGCCAGCTTCATCTCGGAATACTTGCGGGACAGGATGACGCCCTGCGCGCCGCCACGAAACGCGGCCAGCACCGCTTCCTTCGTTCCCTGGGGCGTGCTCTTGCTGTGGTTGGCCTGGGTCGGGATATCAATATCTATCCCCGGCCAGATCAGTGTCCTGGTCCCGGCCACGCCTTCCATCGCGCGCTTCGTCTCGCGGAAGACATAATCACTGGAAAGGCCGGTAAACGGGATCTGTTCGTAGCCACGCTCGCGGTAATTCATGATGCGGTATTCGAGCTCCAGCAGCTCCTGCCTGGGAAAATCGGCGAATACGGTCCCGGCGACGCTGTCTATGTAGCCGGCCAGGCGCTCGCCCGCACAGTTATGGTACATGACCATCTTTAGAAAATCCGAATACTTCGAGAGTTCCCGCAGGTCCTGCTCGGCACGATAGAACGGGCTGAAGGAATTGTTGTGCCAGATGTGCCAACCGACCAGGACAGCCGGCTTGATGGACTTTACTTTGTTGTAGATGGCGGCGTAGTTCTCGCGCAGGCTGTCGGTCCAGAACATTTCCCAGGCCAGGATCTCCGGGTAACGCAGCAGGAGGCGCCAAAAGGTGACGAAGGCGCCGTCCACGGGGCGCTTTCCGGCGCGGCCGTCGCGCACAAAGGTTTCCAGCGCGCGGTAGCCTTCCCGCACCCGCTCGAAATTGATCCCCTGCTGTTTAGCCTTGCGCTCGCAGAAGGCGCAGAAGCACGTGACGCCGCCGGGGTCGTTTCCCGCGCCTCCATGCCGCGCGCCCAGGGCGTTCCCGAGCGCCCCCTGCCGCTCCGATCCCCACATGACGCCATCAATCTCGTACGAGCGGGTGTAGTCTTCCGCCAGCGCCACCAGGAAATTCCGATAGTCCGGGTTGTTCAGGCAAAGGGTATTCGCGTTGCGGCCCTGCAGGTTGACCTCCTGTAGTTTTCCGATGTTGGGCACGTCGCCGCGGAAGACGTCCTCGAACCAGCAGATCGTTTTGATCCCCCGCTTCCGGGCCGCGGGAAGCACCTCGGCCAGCAGGTCGAGGTTGCCGTGATCGGGCGCGCGAAAATCTTTCAGGACCGTGTTCTTGTAGTACTCCGGATGGGTGGTGGCGTAGTTGCCGCCGTGGAATCTGGTGTCGTATTCCTGTTTCCCGTGGTCGGGCAGGGGCTGCCCGGGCACCTGCCGGCCGGCGATGCCGCGCCCGTAGGTGAATACAGCCAGAAAAAGCGTATTGACGTGGGCCCGCTGGAAGATGTCCAGCACCGGCTCGACACCTTCATCCACGAAGGAGACGGCCCCGACCTGGATGCCGATCATCTTCTTGCCGGCGGTTGCCGGCGACTGAGATTGCTGGAAAGAGGCGCCGGCGATCGAACCACCCGCCAGGGCGCCGGCGGCAAATTCGCGGCGTGTGAAAGGCATGTGGGCTCCTCTTAAATGAACAGCTCGGAGATTTCCTGGTTAGCCATCGCGGTAGCGGCGAACGGCTCGATGGAATAGAACGTGCGCCCCGGCGGCGTCGTCTCGATCCGCTGGGTCCAGTCAATGCCCATCGCTTTCCCATCGTCCTTTTCATGGCGGCTTTGGTTTTCTCGCGCTCAGAAGCTGATTTTGGCGTTCAACTGAATCACGCGCATGCCGCCGGCGCCGGTGATCTCGCCAAACGTGGCGGAGTTGATGTTGCCGTTCGGCCCACCATAGTTGACATGGTTGAGGAAGTTGAACATGTCCGCCCGGATTTGCAGGCGGATCTGTTCCCGGAGCTTGAAGTTCTTGGCGAGCGCAAGGTCCACGCTCCAGGTGGCGGGACCACGGATCAGGCCGTTGGCGACGTTTCCGGACCGGACGGCGATGCGCGTTCGGGGATCCACCGGTACGGCCGCAAAGGCGCTCTTGTTGATGTATTGAATGAAACAGCGGGCGCCGGCGACGCACCGGCCGCTCGGGGTCTGTTTATAGTTCTCGAGCACGGTTCGTCCCCCTGCATAGTCAGGGCGGCAGTGCCATTCCGACGCGCAGTCCTGGCCGATGCCAACCGGTTCGCCGCTGCGCGACTGGAAAATCCCCGACACCTGCCATCCACCGAATAGGGTTTGTACCAACGGATTTCCGAAGTTGGAAAACTGCGGCAGGTCATAGATCCAGTCGGCCAGGAAGCGCTGCGTAGCATCCCCGGTGTTCGGTCCCCGGTCGGCCCGTGGGTTATGGAAGTCCTGGATTCGAATGTCGGCGTCCGCTCCGTAGTAGGCGCCGATGTCGCCGCCGGTGACGCCCAGCCCCTTGCCCCAGGTGTAGTGGGCGTCGAAGGTCAATCCTTTGGAAAAGCGCTTGCGCAAAGAGGTCTGCCAGGCGTTATAGACCATGTTCTGCGAGTTATCCACATAGTAGGGGCCTCCAAAAATGATGTTGGGGTTGGGCCGCACACCGGTCAAGCGATCCGGCAAATTGACCCGGCGGTGCAGGATGAACTTCACGCCGCGCACGCCGACAAAACCGGATTCCAGCATCAGCGTGGGAGCCAGCGCGCGCTGGATGTTGAACTGGTAATGCATCGCGTAGGGATTCTGGAGCCCGGGATTCATGGCGGAGAAGGGAAAGATGACCCCTGTTCTCGCTACTTGCGTTTCGACGAGCTGGCGCATTTCGTCGGTGTAGGACGGCCAGCGAAGCCCCAGCGCCCGGGCTTCGTCCAGACTCCACCGCACACGGAAAGGAACCACCGGGTGGGCGACCGATTGCCGCACAACACCGGGCATCTGCGGGCTGAACAGGATTCCGTAGCCGCCGCGGATCACCGTCTTGCCCTGGCCTTCCGGATTGTATGCAAAACCGAACCTCGGTCCGAGGTTGACCCAGGGGTCGTGCCCGTAGGGATTATTGGGGTCGCGCGCCGGCCCGAAGTCGAACCTTTGCCAGTCCTTCGGCGGTGCGAGGTTGAAAAAGCCCGCGGGAACGTCAGTGGTGGGTTTCGCCACCATATTCGAGTAAAAGTCGTAGCGCAGTCCGAAGTTCAGCACCAACTTGGGGCTCACCCGCCAGTCGTCCTGCAGGAACAATCCGATCTCATACATCCGGGACTTGTGCGGCGGCGCGCCGAACGAAGGGGTGACCTGGTTGGGAATATTCGCCAGCATGTCCGCTTTGTTCTGGAAAGAGATGGCAGGGTTCTCGGGATTGCTGCGGCTGCCCCCGTAGAACATGTATTTCCCGCCATACTTGAGGGAGTGCCTGCCCATATGGCGGGCGATCTTCTGATCGAAACTATAGGTGGATCCCTCCATGTCCCAAATCTCGGCGCCGCCGGCGCCAAACCCGGACGGGCCACCGATGGAAATCCGCGGGAGGCTGCGCCCCCAGGGGGCGATTTCCGGACGGTTTTGCGGATCTTTCAGCGTGAAGAAGTGATCCAGCCGCGCCATGTCGCTGAGGTTGACGCCAAAGCGGCTTTCCGAAGTCCAACTGGCGCGGCCGGTGGTGAAGCTGGCCGTATAGCGATCCTGCTTATAGTCGTAGGTTCGATCATTGGCGCCGTTCAGGTTATATCGGGCTTCGAGGCCGTAAGGACGCATGCGCGTGTAGGTGAAGGCGAAATTGCTGGCCGGCGTCACCCGAAGGTCGCCCTTCGCCACCACGTGGTTTTCCCGGCTGTCCTGGCCCCGGACGCCCTCAAAGCGCCCTATATCATCATTGATGCTCACATTGGGCAGGGGCAGCGT
>JBKKAI010000406.1:0-3597 GCA_046714815.1 Terriglobia bacterium
GTTCACCTCGACGAAAGCGTCTCGGGCGCGCTGGCTCAGCTTGTGAATGGCATGGGCCACCAGTTCTTTGCCGGTGCCGCTTTCCCCGTAGATCAGTACGCGGCCGTTGGTGGGCGCCATCAGCGCAAGCTGCTGCCGCAGCGCCTTCATCGGCACGCTCTCGCCGATGATCTGGTAGCGCGACCCCACCTCGCGCCGCAGCCGGATGTTCTCTTCGAACAGCGCCTGCTGCTCGAGCGCGTGCTTCACCGCCAGCAGCGTTTTCTCGATCGAGAGCGGTTTCTCGATGAAGTCGAAGGCGCCCAGCTTGGTGGCGCGCACGGCGGTTTCGATGTTCCCGTGGCCGGAGATCATCAGCACCGCCGGCGGGCTGGGCAGGGCGCGCAGGCGCTCGAGCGTCTCCAGGCCGTCCATCTGCCCCCGCGGCAGCCACACGTCGAGCATCACAAGGTGAAAGGGCTTTCGCCCCAGCAATTGCAGGCCGGCTTCTCCGGACTCCACGCCTTCCACCGCGTAGCCCTCGTCCTCCAGCACGCCGGCCAGCGACTGCCGGATGCCCTGCTCGTCATCCACGATGAGAATTTTTCGCTTCACGGCCGTTTGACGTCTTAAGCCGGCATAGACAGGAATGTCTGTGCTACTGCTTGCGCAGGTACTTCACGAACACTACTTCGTTGCGCTTCTGGTTGTAGACCAGCTCATCCACCAACTGGTTGGTGATGAACAGGCCGAACCCGCCGGGCCGCAGGTTCATCTCCTGGCGGACCTGGATGTGGCGCAACGGGTCCTCGGGCGGGTTGGACACGGCGGCGTGCTCGAGCTCCTCCAGCCGGAATCCTTCGCCGGGGTCGCGGATGCTGTAGATAATCACGCGCTCCAGGCGCAGGTAGCAGATGCGCACGTGCCGCGTGGGGTCGCTCTTGCCGCCATGTTCCACGGCGTTCTGCAGCAGCTCGCGGAAGGCGGCGGCCACCTCGGCCTGGGTCTGGAGCGGCAGAGCGGTCTTGAGCTGGGCCAGGAAACGGAACAGGCGGCGCGCGCTGGCCAGGCTGCACGGGGTCTCGACCTCCACCCACTGCGGCGTCGCCGAAATCACCCGGAATTCTTCGGGCCCTTCGTATTCCAGCGCCTCGGCAACCAGCTCGCGGAGCTGATCCAGGGTGAAGGGTTTGGCCAGGAAATCGAAGGCGCGATTGCGCAGCGCAGCCAGCACCGTGTGCGGCGAAGTTTCGCCGGTCATCATTACCACGCGCAGCTCCGGCATTCGGTCGGTCATGCGCTCCAGACACTCCAGGCCGTCCATGTGCGGCATCATTACGTCGCACAGCACCAGGTCGGGGCGGCCGCCCTCGAGCTCGGCGAGCGCTTCGGCGCCGCTCGAAACCGAAACCACTTCGTACTGCGGGCGGAGCACGCCGTCCAGCAGGTTATGAATCTGCGGGTCATCGTCCACGATCAGGATTTTTTTGCGCTCTGCCTGTGCCGGTTTCATAGTTTGCGGGAACGTGGCATCCATCAGTACAATTTGGGCAGCCTTCGCCAGTCTTCCATGCTCAGGCCCTCGCGGTCCCAGATAATATTGCCGCTGCGCAGGGTCATCACCGCTTCGATTTTTTGCGTGCCGCGGATCCGGCCTTTGCCGCAGTCCCAGAAGCCGAAGCTGCCCTTGCGCACCTGGAGGACGGCGACGTCGGCGCCCGCCCCGGCGCTGAGGTGTCCCAGTTCCGGGCGCCGGATCTGCTGCGCCGGGTTGATCGTCGAGCGGCGCACCACCTCTTCGAGCGACATCCCCATGTTCAGAAACTTGCTCATCACGCCGGCCATGTCCATCACCGGGCCGTTGACGCTGCCGGTGTGCAGGTCGGTGGAGATGGAATCGGGCAGGAAGCCGTCCTTCAGCGCCGGTACAGCGGTGCGGAACCAGAAGCTGCCGGCGCCGTGGCCGATGTCAAAAAAGATGCCGCGCTTCTGCGCCTGGAACATGTACGGATGGACCTTGCCGGTATCGTAATCCACCACCGGGTTGAATCCTCGGCCGAGCACGTGCGTGTGGATGTCGCCGGGCCGCATATGCTCGAGCAGCAGGTCGGGATAAGTGCGGCCCTCGCGTCCGGCGAAATCCACCATCATCGGCCGGCCGGCTTTCTCGGCGGCCTGCCGCGCGTGGTCCACCGCCACCCAGGGCGGGTGCGCCGCGTCGAATGGCTCGCGCGTCCAATAGTGCGCTGTCTTCACGCCGACGATCACCGCCGGATAGCGCCCGATCATCTCCGCGGTCCGCTGCACGTCCATCTCGGCCGGGTCCTGCTCGTTGGCGGCCACCGCCATCCCCGTCGAGACAATGTTGAGGAACGCCAGCACGCGCGTCCGCGCGCGCTGGATGGTGGTGCGGTGGAAGTCCTCGAAGTTCTTCCAGCCGCTCGATCCGGCGTCCACCGCCGTCGTCACACCGCTCTGCAGCGCGCTGTTGTCGGGCATGATGCTCAGGCCCGAGCCGATGGCGTAGTAGTGCGCGTGGATGTCGAGCAGCCCCGGCGTGACGTAGTAGCCGCCCACCGCGATTGTCTTCTTCGCTTCCGATGCCGGAATGGCGGCCGCGATGCGCGCGATTTTTCCGCCCGCGATGGCCACGTCCATCGGCCCGTTGATCCGGTTCTTCGGATCCAGGACATGGCCGCCCTTCAGCAGCAGGTCGTACTGGGCGTGGCCCGCCGCCGCCAGGCAGATGATCAGCGCCACCGCGTTCCAACAGGACATTCGGCCCATCTCGCGTTGTCCCTCCCGGAGTGAATCCGGTATCACTTTATCAAATTCAGGCCGGGGATGCGCGCGCGCCTGCGCTGGGACGGCCGCCGCGCCTATTGACGAGCGGACTCAGCGGAATGACGTTCCCTTTCGAGGGCCTCGTGCAGGAGCATCTTGATGTATGTCTGATACCGAAGGCCCTTTCGTTCCGCAAGATCTTGCGCCGCCTTTATGTCGGGCACTGGCAACCGCATAGTGACGGTCTTCAGCGGGACCCCTCGTCTCGCCTTGCCGGACTTCAGCGCGCGCTTCATGATCTCGGTGGCCACTTCCGGATGACTGTCCCACCACTCAGCTTCCTCGGCTTCGGTGCGAAACTTCGGAATTGTGAGCCGCTTCTTGTGCATGTCTATTTCCCCTCAAAGTACAGTCGCTGCTGCTGTTTCGTAAGCCGTAACGACCCGGATCTTCCCGAGCCGTTCCGTACAGAATGGTAAGCAGCCGTCCTGATTTGGTACGGCCAAAGCACAGCACCCGCTGTTCACTTTCGTGCTGTTGAACATCGGCTTCCAAGGGCTCGATCAGGACTGCCCTGTTCGGCTTCTTCCGGAGTGATGCCGTGTCTCGCGATGGGCTTCAGATTGGCAGCGTCCCAATCGAACGCCATGATTTACATGGTAAATGCTGCGTAAAGCATTGTCAAGAATAACGAAACGGCTGCGGGACAGCACCTGCCAACCCAACGCCAACAAGGCGTGTTCGACTTCGTTGCCGGCGCGGCTCGGGTCCGCCTGAGGACGACATCGGGAGCGAGTCTTGATAGACCGGAACAGCACAGCGCGGCCGTAGCGC
>JBKKAI010000407.1:0-7528 GCA_046714815.1 Terriglobia bacterium
TTGAACCGCACACCGTCTCCAGTGGAGACCTACAACGACCTCGACGGCCACGTCGTGAATTTCTTCCGGGTGCTCAGAGAACAGACCGCCGACTTGGTCAAGGCGATTGCCCTCACGCCTTTTTCGCGAGAAGAGTTCTACAAGGCTCTTCAGCCTGAGAACGGCAGCCTCTCGCCGTTAGAGCGGGCGCGCCGATTCTTTGCAAGGGCGAGGCAGGTCCGTACCGGGCTTGCCCAAACCGCTTCGCTCGGCCGGTGGGCCAATTGCAAGAACACCAGCCGGGCCGGAATGTCGGGAGTCGTCTCGCGCTGGCTGGGAAGCGTGGAAATGCTGCCGGACATCGCGGGGCGTCTCCTGCGAGTGCAGATCGAGAATCGTCCGGCGGCCGAGGTCATTCAGTTGTACGACGACAAGAGAACGCTCTTCTATTGTGACCCGCCGTATCCGCACGAGGCCAGAGGGGACTCAAAAGCTTACGGCTTTGAAATGACAGATGAAGGGCACGCCCGGCTGGCGGATCTGTTGCGCGGCGCGACGGCCAGGATTGCTGTCTCTGGCTACCGCTGCGCACTCATGGATAAGCTCTACAAAGGCTGGCGTGTCGCCGAGGCCCCGTCGAAAAAATGCCATTCGATCAAGAAAATCAGGCGCGAAGCCCTTTGGCTGAACTATTGAGGGCTATCCCACTCCGATGAACTTCTGGAGTGCGGTGGCAAGCCACCGCCCTCCAAACCTTAGCGCGGGAGGCCTTCGATGACCGAGACGGTGTCGGCGGCGACGGTGACCCGGGCGCTGGAGTCACGCTTGGCGGCCAGCACCTTGTGGTAAGCGGCGGCGAAGGCGGCGGCGGCAGCGGCGTCCTGCCAGCGCGACCGGTGGGCGAGAAACGTCGCGGTGCGGCCTTCGTTTTCGTACAGGGCGTAACGGAAGCCGCGCCAGGCCGGAGCAACCTTGAGCGCCGTTTCCTCCCCGGCATACTGCTTCAGCAGTACGCGCACGTCGAACTCGCCCAGCACGTCGCTGTCCAGCAGCTTGAAGCCTGCCGGCATCGGCTGAACGTCGGGCGCCTTCACGTCACCCGAGTCGGACGGCGCCGGCCTCCCCGGGTGCAGCACCTCGGCGGTGGAGCGCGGCGGATTCTTCAAGGCGTCCACGTAACCTTTCTTCCCCTGTTTATCCACCAGCCGGCTCATGTACTGCATCCCGGCGGTGTAGGGAAACAGCAGGCCCTCGCGCAGGTACAGCGGCGCGGCCGAGAATACCGGAAACTTTTTGAGCTCGGCGTTGGTGGCTGAGGCGACCAACTCGCCCATTCTGGACACATCGGCCTGCATACCGGCCATCGCGAACATGTATTGCATCATCGCCAGCACGGCGCCGCCCTCGACCACGGCTTGGCGCGCCACCTGCTCGTCCTGGCTGATCCTGTCGTCCTGGAGGAAGTCGTCGAGCGGCGTCTGCTGGTCCTGGAGCGCGTGGGTCAGCTCGTGGACGATCGCCGGGCGCTGCAGCGCCAGCGGGGTCCAGTCGGCGATGAAGATCTCCTTGCGCTGCGGGTCATAATAGGCGGCCGCCTGCTCGGTCAGCAACTGGATCAGAAAAGTTTCCAGCTCGAAATCGGCCGGCAGCAGTCCGAACTTCTTGAGGGCCAACTCCTGCGCCCGCACCTTCTCCGGAGTGATGGTTTCCTTCAGCCGGCCGCGGATGTACCGCTCGATTTCGTCCTTGCCGGCCACCGCGCTCTTCACCGGATGGAGGATCGGCATTCCGGTGATCTCGGAGGTCTTCTTGAGAAGATCGTCAACTTCCTTGAGCGCTTCGGCGGCCGCTGTGCGCCTTTGCGCCGTGGCGACGGGGGGGCCGTCCCGGTCCTGTGCCCAACCAGCCGCCCCGGGGAGGAGCAGCGCAACCGCCAGCAGAATCCGCAACCTGCTCATCTAAGGTTCAGCACCAGAAGTTTCAGCTCGGTCATTTCTTCAATCGCGTAGCGCAGCCCCTCGCGGCCGAATCCGGAATCCTTCATGCCGCCGTAGGGCATGTGGTCCACACGGTAGGTGGGCACGTCGTTAATCATGATACCGCCGGCCTCGATGGTTTCGAAGGCCTGGAAGATCAGGCGGTTGTCGTGAGTGAAGACGCCGGCCTGCAATCCGTACGACGAATCGTTCACCTGGCGCAGCGCATCGTCGAACTCTTCGTAGCGGGCAACGGTAACCAGCGGCGCAAAAACTTCCTGGCAATTCACGCGCATCTGCGGCGTGGTTTCGGCCAGCACCGTGGGCCGGAAAAACACGCCCTCGCGGCGTCCGCCGGCCAGCAGGCGCGCGCCGGTCTCCACCGCTTCGCGCACCCAGGTTTCGGCGCGCTCGGCCGCGGCCAGGTCAATCATCGGGCCGACATCGGTGTCGTCGCGGGAAGGGTCTCCCAGGCGGAGGGCCTTCACCAGCGGCAGCAGGCGAGCGAGAAAGTCATCGTAAACACGCGCCTGAACGAAAACCCTCTGCACCGAAACACAACTCTGGCCGGCGTTGGCGAACCCGCCGGCGGCGATTCGCTGCGCGGCATAGTCGAGATCGGCGTCGCCGTGGACGACCGCGCCGCAGTTGCCACCGAGTTCAAGTGTTACTTTCTTTTTGCCGGCTTTCGCCTTGAGTTCCCAGCCCACGGCGGCGCTACCGGTAAACGTCAACACCTTGAGCCGCGGGTCGGCGGCCATAGCCTGGGCCATCTCGGCGCCCCCGGGAAGCACCTGCAGAGCCCCGGCGGGAAGCTCTGAATCGGCGGCCAGTTCGGCCAGCGCCAGCGCCGTCAGCGGCGTACGCGGCGAGGGCTTCAGCACGATGGGGTTTCCGGCGGCGATGGCCGGGCCGATCTTGTGCGCCACCAGGTTCAAGGGAAAGTTGAAGGGTGTGATCGCGCCAACGGGCCCCAGCGGGAAGCGGCGCGTCAGTCCGATCCGCCCTTCGCCGATTTCAGCGATATCCAGCGGCAGCACTTCGCCGCCGATGCGCCGGGCCTCTTCTGCCGCGGTCGTCAGGGTCAGCAGAGCGCGCGCGACTTCGGCGCGGGCTTCCTTGATCGGCTTGCCGACCTCACTCGATACCAGGCGGGCGAAGCGCTCGCGCTCGGTCGAGAGGCGGTCGCGCAGGTGCGCTAAGACGGCGCCGCGCTTGTAGGACGGCATGCGCCGCGTTTCGGCAAAGGCGCTTTCGGCGGCGGCGATAGCCGCATCCAGCTCCTGAGGCCCAGGCTCGGGGAGCGCCTTCAGAAGCTCCTGGTTATAGGGATTACGGACTTCGAGCACGTGTTCCTCAGCAGTCGGCTGCAACCCGGCACAGGCAAGAATGCCTGTGCTACACAGCCTTTAGCGAAACTCCAGGTGGAAGGGCATCAAGGTCATGGGCCTTCCGCTGTTTACCAGGCGGACCGCCAGCAGGGCGCGCAGCGGGTGCGGCAGGCGCACCTGCACCGGCGCCGGCAGTTCCGTGCTCTGGCCGTGCTCGAGAATGATCTCGATCAGCGATTTCGAGCGCGGGTAGGTGACCACCTGAATGCGCTCGGTCTTCGGGATGCCGGCCTTTTCCTTGGCCAGGTCGAGGGCGCGATCCAGGCCGCCCAGCTCGTCCACCAGGCCTTTCTGTTTGGCCTGCTCGCCGGTAAACACGCGCCCGCGGGCGATCGAGTCCACGTCCTCCACCTTCATCTTGCGCGCGCCGGCCACCTTGCGCTTGAACTCCAGGTACGTGTCATCGGCCAGCTTCTGCACGCGCTGCCATTCATCGGGAGTGTAGGCGTGGTATTCGCTGTCCAGAAGCGCATAAGGGCCGCGCGTCACGACGTCCTTCGTGATGCCGAGCTTGTCGTAGGTGCCGTGAATATTGATTTTGCCGTAGACGACGCCGATGGACGCGGTGATGGAGTTGCGCCCGGCGACAATGGGGTCGCCGGTGGCCGAGATGTAGTAACCGCCGGAGGCGGCTACGTCCGACATGGAGATCACCACCGGCTTTTTCTTGCGAAGGGTGGTCATCTGGCGCCAGATGGTGTCGGAGGCCATCGCATCGCCGCCGGGTGAATCCACGCGCAGCACCACCGCCTTGACCGAGTCGTCGTCGCCGGCGTCCCGCAGCAGCCGGCCCATGGTCTCCGAGCCGACGCTGGTATCGCCCATCGGGTCCATGCCGTCCTGCCCCTGCATGATGGTGCCCACGGCGTAGACCACGCCGATCTTGCGGCCACCCTTCAACCCCGCCTCGTCCAGCGGGACGTCGCCGTAGCGCCGGGCGCTCATTTTGTTGAAGCGCTTGGAAGCGTCCAGGTTCTTGATGAGGTCATAGACTTCATCCTCGTAGAGGACCTGGTCCACCAATCCGGCGGTCTGCGCCTGGGGCGCCTCGTAGGGGCCGGCCTCGATCAGCGAGCGGGCGGAGACCAGGTCCTTGCCGCGTCCCTCGGCCACGGCCCGGATCGCCTCGCCGTACAGCCCGTCAATCAGCCAATTCACCATTTCGCGATGGGCGACGGTGAAACCGGTTTCGGTGAAGGCGTTGGAGTAAGTCTTGTAATCGCCGGTGTGGACCAGTTGCGGCTGCGCGCCGATCTTGTCGAGGGTGCCCTTCCAGAACATGGCCTCGCCGCGCATGCCCTTGATGTCCAGCATCCCCACCGGCTGCATGAAGACCTTTTCGCAGGCGGTGGCCATGTAGTATTCGCGCAGGCCGGCATGCACCATGTGGCAATACAGCTTCTTGCCGCTCTTGCGGAAGCGCTGCAGCGCGGCGCGGATCTCATCGGCCTTTCCCCAGCCGAACTGGACCGAGCGCGGCCGAACCACCATGGCCACGACCCGCTTGTCGGCCGCGGCCTTGTCAATATTCTCGATCAGCTCGCGCAGGGTGGGGCGGCTGCCACGCTGCATCAGCCGCGCGCTGAGGTCGGTGGAGTTCTGCTCCAGGATTTCACCTTCAAGGTCCAGGACAATGGTGGTGGGCGTCTTCACCGCCGGCGGCGCGCCGGAAATCCTGATGGCCACCAGCACCACCAGCACCACCAGCAGCACCATCAGGCCCATCCCGCTGAGTACGCCGATAAACCAGTTGCGCATGAGGTCTCCCTGTCAGGCCCGGCCGCGCCGGAACAGCCCGATGGCGGCCACGAAGACGGTGGCCCCGATGATGGACCAGACGATGGGAAAGCGGATGCTGCCTACCTTCAGCGCGAACAGCTCCGGCATTTTCAGCTTCGCTGCCAGCCAGGTGCCGAGCAGCGCTCCGATGAAGCCGATGGCGACCGAGCTGATACACCCCAGGTGACTGTAACCCGCGATTGACTCGGCGACCGCTCCGCAGATTCCGGCCACCAGCAATAACAACGCTATCTCCAAAGCTGACATGTCTGAAGTATAAGTTCAAAGTGCCAAGTTCCAAGTTCCAAGTTTCCGGCAAAACATCCAAACCTGGAACTTGGAGCCTGGACTCGGGACTCATTAGACAGGCCTCATCTTCCCCTTTTCCAGGCGGAACCGCTCGCCGCGCCAGGTGGTGCGCTTATAAAAGAAGCTGGTGATCCACAGGGCGAAGCTGATCAGGTCGCGCGCCGGAACCAGCAGCAGATGCTTCTTCATCACCGGGTCGTCAAGGACCAGGATACCGGCGGCGGCGGCCAGCCCCAGCCGCAGCGTCAGCCAAAGGGCGGCCATGGTCCAGGCGGCGGCCGAATCCGGTGCGATCGCCAGCCCCACCAGCACGAACGGCTGGCCGTGCGTGAAGATAAGCCCGGCGTGCCCCTTCGGTCGCGACGCGGCCGTGCAGCACTCCCAGCGGAACTGGCGCTGCAGCATGGTGCGCCACGTGTCGGCGGGCAGCACCGTGTTCACGACGTACGGGCTGATGACCACCTTGTGCCCCAATGCCGCAACGCGGCTGCCCATCTCATAATCATCGCTGAGGTCGGCCATCGAGGGGAAGCCGCCGATGGCTTCCACCAGCTCCTTGCGCGTGGCCATCGTTGAGCCGAAGGCGAACCTCACTCCTTCGAGCATCCGCGCGGCCATCGCGCTGGGATGAAACTCGCCGGCCAGCCCCACCGCTTCGAAAATCGAGGCTAGCGTCCCGCCGGGCTCGCCGCGGTAGAAGCAGGTGACCAGGCCCACGCGCGGGTCGCGGAAGTGCGCCATGATGCGCCGCAGATAGTCCGGCGTTACCCGCATGTCGCTGTCGCTTGCGGCCAGGAAGCCGTAGCGCATTTCACTGTACATTTTTTCCAGGCTGTCCACTTTGCGGTTCGCGCCGTAGCGGCGGTCGGCGACCAGCAGGCGGATGGCCACACCCGGAAATTCAAGCTGCAGGCGGCGGACCACCTCGCCCGCCGGGTCCGCCGGGTCGGCCACGCCGAACAGCACTTCATACCGCGGATAATCCTGGCGGCAGAAGCCGGCCAGCACTTCGTAGAGGTCCCGCTCCATGCCGTGCAGCGGCTTGAATACCGACACCGGCGGCGTGAAATCGGCGGGCGGCGAAGGGGCGGCGCGGAAGCGCAGCACGGCCACCAGGGCCAGCGCATAGTACGCGCAGGCGCAGCCGGCCATGAACAGGCAGAAGACCAGGATTGCTCCGGCGATGGTCATAGCGAAACCAACGCTACCCCGGCGGCGACCAGCGCCGCTCCGGCCCAGCGCGTGCCGCTGACGCGCTCCTTCAGGAATACTCCGGCGCCGAGGGTATTCAGCACGTAGGTAACCGCGGTGGCGGGGATCACGAAACTGGCGTCGGCCACCGAAAGTACGGCCAGCAGGCTGAAGAACGAAATCGCCATCGCCACGATCCCCAGCACCAGCCAGCCGCCGCGCAATGCTCGCCAGATTCCACCGAGCACGGCCCGCGGCCGGAAATCGCTGATCTCGCCCGCCTGTTTCATGCCGTGCGTCACCAGCAATTCACCGGCGGCCGAGGTGACAACCAGCACCCCCAGCAGCAGGAAGGTCATGAGGAGGTGGTCCTCACCTCGGTGCGTCCCACCACCAGCGCCACGCCGGCCACGATCAGCACCGTACCGATCCAGCGCCATACCGAGATCGTCTCGCCCAGCAGCCACCAGGAGAGCCCGGCGACCAGCAGGTAGCTGGGCGCGGTGGCCGGCAGAACGTAACTGAGATCCGCCCACGACAGAACGGCGAGGAAAGAGAGGAAGAATACCGCCAGCAGCGCCACGCCGGCCATCACCCAGGGGTTCAGCAGCGCGGCGGCGGCGGCGGAGAGCATCTGCGCCGGCGGAAGCTGGCTGATGTCGCCCATCTGCTTCATGCCCTTGCTGAGGAAAACGTTGCCGACGGCGCTGGTGACAATCACCACGGCGAGGGCCAGCTTGGTTTTCACGCGCGGGATCTGCCTGTTATTGGATCGTGATCAGCCCCGGCGGCTTTTCGCCCCCGGCGCCGCCGGCCTGTTCCACCTGGACCGCGCGGGTCGCGGCCACGAACTTCTTTCGCTTGGCGCGCAGCGACAGGTATTCGCGGGCCTCTTTGTACAGG
>JBKKAI010000408.1:0-11119 GCA_046714815.1 Terriglobia bacterium
CAATCCCTGTTCCGCGACGAGCAGCGCAAGATCGTGGGCACGCTGCTGAACTCCACGCTGAGCCAGGCCGAAGCCGCCTACCGCCAGGTGTATGAGCACAACGCCGGCCTGATGCGCTTCCTGGCGGACCTCGGCAATCCACTGCCCAAGGTCTTCCACACGACTGCCGAGTTCGTTCTCAACGCCAACCTGCGCCGCGCCCTCGAAGAGCCGGACCTGAACCGGGAGCGCATCTCCGCGCTTTTACAGGAGGCGCGCGCGCAGAAGGTGACGCTGGACGGGGCCGGGCTGAGCTTCGCGCTCCGCACGTCGGTCGAGCGGATGATGGCCGAGCTGCGCACCAACCCGGCCAACCTTGCCGCCCTGCGGAAGCTCAATTCCGCGGCCGACCTGCTGCGCTCGCTGCCCTTCGATGTGGACCTTTCCCGGGTGCAGAACATGTACTACGCGATCCTGCGGGAGTCATATCCGAAGATGGCCGCCAGCTCCGACCCGATGGCGCAGGTCTGGCTGCGGCACTTCACTCCCCTCGGCGAAAAGCTGTCGGTTCGAGTGACCCCTTAAATCCCTTGTCAACCGATCCGCAAGCCCGTTTCCGCGCGCCGCGCGCCGATGTTCCGGGGTCCGGCTACCGCGTCAACCGCACTCCGCTTTCGACCTATCGCTTACAGTTCAACCGTAATTTCCGCTTTCAGGATGCGCAGGCCCTGGCCGGCTACCTCGACGACCTGGGCATTACCCACCTGTATGCCTCGCCGATTTTCCAGGCCCGGCGCGGAAGCATGCACGGTTACGACATCAGCGACCCCACGTGCCTCAATCCGGAGCTGGGGACCGAGGAGGACTTCCTCGCGCTGGTTCAGGAGTTGCGCGAACGCGGCATGGGACTGATCCTCGACGTGGTCCCCAATCACATGGCGGCCAGCGACGAGAACACCTGGTGGACGGACGTCCTCGAAAACGGCGCCCTCTCGCGCTGGTCTCATTTCTTCGATGTGGATTGGCATCCGGACAACCAGGCGCTGGAGCGGCGTGTGCTGTTGCCCCTGCTGGGAAGCCCTTACGGCCGGGCGCTGGAGAACCGCGAGTTCACGCTGGGGCTGGGCGAAAACGGCCTGTTCGTTCGCTATGGCGACAACCGTCTGCCGCTGTGCGCGGCGTCCTACGTGCAGGTGCTCGGTTGGCGCCCCGAAGGAGCGGGTGAAAAGGACGGCCCCGTGCCTGGGTCCGGCGGGCCGGCCGCGGCGCTCGGCGAGATCGTCGCGGCCATCGAGCGGAGTCTGGAGCCGGCGGCTGGTCCGCCGGATTCCAGCTTCAAGCGCCGCCTGTGGGACTTGTACCGCAGCCTCCCCGAGGTGCGTAATCTCCTCGACCGCGCCTTGACGGCATTCAACGGAAGGCGCGGCGACCCGCGCAGCTTTGACCTGCTGGACCGCCTGCTCGGCTCCCAGGTCTATCGCCTCTCGTACTGGCGGCTGGCCAACGAGGAAATCAACTACCGGCGCTTCTTCGCCATCAGCGAGTTGGTCAGCCTGAGGATGGAGGATCCCGCTGTTTTCACCGCCACGCACGCGTTGGCCCTGCGCCTGGCCCAGGAGGGCCTGGTGGACGGCCTAAGGGTGGATCACGTGGACGGCCTGGTGGATCCCGAGGCCTACCTGGTGGCGCTGCGGCGGGCGTTGCCGTCCGCTGCCGCGGGAGATTTTTATCTGGTGGTTGAGAAGATCCTGTGCGGCGACGAAGCTTTACCCGCCGCGTGGCCGGTGATGGGCACCACCGGCTACGATTTTCTCAACACCCTGAACGGGCTGTTCGTGGAGAGACACCAGGCCCGCGCTCTCACCGATCTCTATACCCGCTTTGCAGGGCTGGGCGTCGGCTACGGCGAAGTGGCCTACCGCAAGAAGAAGCTCATCATGGAAACGCAGTTCGCCGGCGAGATGAGCGCGCTCGGCCGCTTCCTGGGCCACCTGGTAACGGACGACCGCTATGGGCACGACCTGCCCCGCCGCGAGCTGGCCCAGGGCCTGGTGGAAGTGACCGCCTGCTTCCCCGTTTATCGCACCTATACCGAGGGTTTCAAAGTGATGCCGCGCGATCGGAGCGCCATCGAGGGCGCCGTCGAGGAGGCGCGCCGGCGCAACCCGCGCCTGGTCAGCCACGTGTTTCATTTCCTGCGGCGGGTGCTGGTGCTCGAGCGGCCTGCCTACCTGTCCGAGCAGCAATGGGAAGCGCGGCTGGCCTTCGTGCGCCGCTGGCAGCAGTACACGGGCCCGATCATGGCCAAGGGGGTGGAAGATACCGCGTTCTATGTCTACAACCGCCTGCTTTCGGTCAACGAGGTGGGCGGCGACCCCGAGACGCTTGGCTTGGCGCTCGATGATTTTCACCGCCGCATGCGAACGCGCCGCCAGCTCTGGCCTCTCACCATGAACGCCACCTCGACGCACGATACCAAACGCGGCGAGGATGTTCGCGCCCGCCTCAACGTGCTGTCGGAGGAGCCGTCGGCCTGGGCCAAGCGCCTCGAGCGCTGGAGAGCCTGGAACCGCCCGCACAAGACCCACGTGGACGGCCTGCCCGTTCCGGACGGCAACGACGAAATGTTTCTCTACCAGACGCTGGCCGGCGCCTGGCCGCTGATGGAAAGCGCGCGGCCCACCTTCCTGAAACGCCTGTGCGCCTACCTGGTGAAGGCCGTGCGCGAGGCCCAGGTCCACTCTGACTGGATTGAGCCGAACACGGCTTACGAAAAGGCCTTCACCGATTTTGCCGAGGAGATACTGAAACCGTCCGGAAAAAACCGGTTCCTGAAAGACCTTCTCGACTTTCAGAAATGGATTTCCTTCTACGGCGCGATCAACGGCCTGGCCCAGGTGCTGCTGAAAATCGCCGCCCCGGGCGTGCCCGATTTCTACCAGGGCACCGAGCTGTGGGATTTCAGCCTGGTGGACCCCGACAACCGCCGGCCGGTGGACTTTGCCAAGCGGCGGCGGTTGCTCTCGGCGCAGCTATCGGCGAAGCAGGGCGCCAACCTGGAGGACCTGCTGAAAAACTGGAATGACGGGCGCGTCAAGCTCTACGTCACCTGGAAGGCGCTGCAATTCCGCCGCACGAGGGCCGGCCTGTTCCGGCAGGGGGAGTATGTTGAGCTGCAGAGCGCCGGCCGCGAAGCCGGCAGCCTCTGCGCCTTCGCCCGCTGCACCGAATCGGCCTGGGCCATTGCCGCGGTTCCGCGCTTCAGCGCGCGGCGCGTCCGCCCCGGCGCTTTCCCGCTGGGTAGAAGGGCCTGGGGCAAAAGCGCCCTGCTGCTGCCCCGCGATGCCCCGGACCACTGGGTCAATATCTTCACCGGCGAGGAGCTGCGCGCTTCTTCGGAAAACCGCCGCCGCGTCCTGACCCTGCGCTCCGTCTTCCAGCGCTTCCCCGTCGCCCTGCTTTCCGCAACGTAGCACAGGCATTCCTGCCTGTGCCGCGCGTTTACTTGTTGCCGCGCCAAATTCCTTTGACAATGCGCGCCCCGTTTGCTAGACCAGTGGAATCGTTTTCAACGGGGAGGGTTTCCATGCATTCACGCACTTGGCTCCCAGTCGCCGCCGCCGTCTGCGTTTTGTCTGTTCTGGCGGGTTCGGCCGCCGCTCAAGAGGCTCGCGGCAGCATCCTGGGAAGGGTCACCGATGCGCAGGGTGCGGTGATTCCCGGGGCGTCGGTTATCATTACCAACGTCGCCACCAATTCCATCAACCGTGTCACTACGAACGAGACCGGTTACTACGAAGTGCCGTTGCTGGTCGCCGGCCGCTATACGATCAGCGCTGAGTCGGCGGGCTTCAAGAAGTCGCTGCGCGGTCCGGTGGAGCTGAGCGTGAGCAGCCGGCTCGAGATCAACCTTCAGCTCGAGGTAGGCAATGTCGCTGAGACGGTCACGGTCACTGCCGAAGCGCCGCTGCTCGAAACCGCATCGGCTTCGGGCGGGCGCGTGATTGACAACCGCCAGATCATGGAACTTCCGTTCTCCGATATGAATCCGTTCGCGCTGACGGCGCTGGCGGCCGGGATGCAGTGGACCGGACAGCCGGAATACCGAAGGCCCTTCGATAACGGCGGCACTTCATCGTTCAACACCGCGGGCGGCGTGGGACAGAACGAGTACTCGCTCGACGGCTCGCCGGTCACCGGCACCGGGCGCCGCGTCGGCTTCGTTCCCCCTTCCGACGCCGTACAGGAGTTCAAGATGGAGACGGCGAACTTTGACGCGGCCTTCGGACACACTTCCGGCGCCACCATCAACGTGATGACCAAGTCCGGCACCAACGTCTTTCACGGCTCCGTTTACGACCAGCATTGGCAGCAGCGATGGAACGCCACCCCGCACTTCACGCGCCTGCAATGGGAAAACGCCGTGCAGCAGGGCAAGATTTCCAAAGACACCCCCAAGCAGGGAACGGGACGTTCCAACCAGTTCGGCGCGACCGTGGGCGGCCCGGTGCGCGTGCCGAAGATCTATAACGGCCGCGACTCGGCGTTTTTCTTCTTCAGCTACAACGGCATCTACCAGAAGAAGGCCGAAACCACTTCCGACGTGAACCGTGGAGTGCCGAAAATGGCTTGGCGGCAGGGCGATTTTTCCGACCTGCTGGCGATTGATCCGGTCAAGTACCAGATCTACGATCCACGGACGGCGCGCCTCTCCGGCAGCCGCGTGATCCGCGACCCGTTTCCCGGCAACCGCGGCGTTCCTGTTCTGAATCCTCTTTACCGCTTCTACGAGAAGTTTTACCCGGCTCCCAATGATGTCCCTGGTCTGGCGACGCCGGAGGGCTTCAACAACTACCTGGCGGCACAAATGCCCAAGGACGAGAGGTTCAACTCGCTGCTGAACCGCGCGGACTACAACTTCAACGAGAAGCACAAGATCTTCGGGCGCTGGTACTGGAACCACCGGCTGGCGGACGAATACGACTGGACGTACGAAACCGCGCGCGGCCTGCACTCAAACGGGCTTACCCGAATCAACAAGGGCGCCGGCGCCGACTACGTTTGGACCATCAGCGGCACTACCGTTTTCAACCTGACAGTTGCCTTCCAGCGCTTCAATGAGGGGGCGGTGCGGCCGAACCAGATCAAGTTCAAACCGAGCGACGTCGGGTTGCCGGCCTACCTCGACGACCGGGCCGGCGACTACCACATGCTGCCGAGGCTGGACTTCGATTCGCTCGAGGATGTCGGCTCCGGCTACCCGGTGATTGATACCCGTGGCTCCACCGCGGAAGCCAGGGCGACATTGATGAAAGTTGCGGGCAGCCACAGCCTGAAGTTCGGATGGGACGAGCGGCGCTATTGGCGCACCAGCGCCGGGCCCGGCAACAGCTCCGGCTCCTTCAGTTTCCGTAACACCTACATGCGCCGCGACGATGCCGACCCGCTGGCTTCCCATCACGGCCTGGAGTGGGCGGCATTCATGATGGGCGCAACCAACGGGATGTCCATGGACACGAACGACACTGCGTTTTGGTCCACGCCCTGGCGCAGCTTCTTCGTCCAGGACGACTGGCGCCTGACCAGCCGCCTGCGCTTGAACCTGGGACTTCGCTACGAGTGGGAGCAGGGCACCACCGAGCGCTTCAACCGGGCCACCGCCGGCGGCTTTGACTTCAATGCCCGCCTGCCGTTCTCCGACGCGGTCGAGGCTGCCTACGCCCGCAGCCCGCTGCCGGAGCTGCCGCCGGCGCGGTTCAAGGCTCAAGGCGGCGGGTTTTACATGGGTCAAGGGGACGCCCGCAGTTGGACTGACGGCACCCACAACTTTTTACCGAGGGTCGGGCTGGTTTACCAGGTTCAGTCAAAGACGGTGATCCGCGCCGGCTACGGCTGGTACTACGACACCCTGAACGTAAACAATGACACGCCCAGCCGCTTTGGCTTCAACCAGGGAACCGGGACGACGATCTCCACCGACAACGGTCTTACTTTCTGTTGTGGCGCAGATTTCCGCGCGGGACGCACGCCGCTGAGCGACCCGTTCCCGGTGCGCGCCGATGGCACGCGGTTCAATGAGCCGCTGCGGGACAGCCTGGGTTTGGTGGCCGTGGCTGGCCGCGGTTTCAACCGCGATAATCTCGGCAATCTCACTTTCGTGCCGCGCAACTACCGGCCGGCTTTCCAGCAGCGATGGCGCTTCGGCATCCAGCACCAGTTCACGAACCACATCGTGCTCGACGTCTCTTATAACGGAGCGTTCAGCCGCATCTGGCCCAGCGGGATCTCGCAGCGCGTTGATTTCCTTCCGCAGGAATACTGGGCCACCGGCAACGTGCGCAACAACGCTATTGAGACGGAACTGACGCGCAATCTGCCCAACCCATTCCACTTTAACAACTTCCCTGCTCTGGCCGCCTCGAACCCGGCGCTCTACAACTACCTGCGGACCGTTTCGCTGTTCAACGGCAGCAACATCCGCAAGGAACGCCTGCTGCGCGATTACCGGCACATCACCGCGTTCTACGGACTGCGGCCGGGCGAGGACTTCGATGCTTCGCGCGGCGCAGTGGACTACCATGATTTCCAGATACAACTGGAAAAGCGTTTTTCGCGCGGCTTCAGCACCAGCATCCTGTACACCTACGCGAGCAGCGAGGCGCAGGATTGGATCGCCAACGAATTCGACTCAAGGCCGAGCTGGCGCATCAACAACAACACTCGGCCACACCGCTTTGTCTCCACCGGAATCTGGGAACTGCCCTTTGGCAAAGGCCGGCGGATGATCACCACCGGGCCGCTCCAGCACGTCCTGGGCGGCTGGCAAATCGGCTGGATCTACCAGCGCAACTCGGGCCCCGTTCCCGACTGGGGCAATCGTTTCTTCTACGGCGACTTGAGCAAGATCGAAGCGCTGTTCAAACACGACGAGGTGCATTCGCGCAATATTCACACCTGGTTTGATCCCTCGATTGCGTACAAAGGGAGCGGGCCGGTTCCGGATGGATTCCAGGGGTTTGAAGGGCGCAGCGCCAACCAGCCGGGAAGTTTCCACGTCCGGGTGTTTCCCAACCGCCTGGGCGCGCTGCGCTCGGACGGCATCCGCAACTGGGACATCAACGTAAACCGCGACTTTCGCATCCGGGAGGACCTCAAGGTGCGGTTTGGCGTGGACCTGCTGAACGCCACCAACCACACAAACTTCAGCGGTCCAAGCCTTGATCCGACCAGCAGCAATTTCGGCAGCATCACCAGCCAGCGGGGACTGAGCCGGGTGATCCAGTTCAACCTGCGCGTGCAATTCTAAGATCCCGGCGCGGTCTTCTTTGTGCCGTTGGCGACTTGGTGGTTAGCCGCATTGCGCCCGCCGCATTCGGCACTTGACGGGGCGGCCTGAATCGGGGAAAAATTCAATGAGTCATCAATGAGTCAAGGGGGAAAGATGTCGAAAACCGACAGGGGCCGGCGCCGGGCGCTGAAGACGGTGAGCGCCGGTGTGGCGTCATGGCCGGTGCTGACTGTGCTGAACAGCTTCGGCCAGGGGCACGCCGGGCACGGGGCAAAAACCACCGCCGCCGGAAAAGCGGGCGCGAAGAAGGCCGGGCTGTTCCGGCCGGCGTTTTTCAACGCGGCCGAGTTCGCCGCCGTCAACGCCGTCAGTGAACGGATCATCCCCACCGACCAGACAGCGGGCGCGCGCGAAGCCAGAGTGTCCGAGTTCATTGACCTGATGGTGAGGGAAACGCCCGGACTGCACGCGACCTACCGCGAGGGTCTGGCGTGGCTCGATGCGGACGCGAAGAAGAAGCACCAGGCGCCTTTCGTGAAGCTCTCCGCGGAACAGCAGGACGCGCTGCTGCGCGGGCTGTCTGAGTCCAAGCAGTCGTCGCCGGAAGCCGAGCCCGGAGTAAAGTTCTTCCGCTCCATTCGCAGCCTTACGATTGACGGCTTCTACACCTCGAAGGTGGGCCTGAAGGAACTCGGGTACACCGGCAACAGCTACCTGTCGGAGTTCAAGGGCTGCACGCATCCCGAGCACGGCAGGTAGGCGCATGGCCCTTTCCCGGCGGCAATTTTTCGAGCGCATCCGGCACGCGGCCGAGGGACCGCACCGCTGGCGCGAGAAGCGCATCGCGCAGTTGCGCGAATACGCTCTGACCCGCGCGCCGGCCGAGTGGACCGGCGCCCAGCGCGAAGAGGCCGGCCGCGCCGTCGAGCGCAAGCTGCTCTACAAGAGCGACGACACGCTGCGGGGCTCCGGGATGCGCCGCTACGTGGAGGGCATCATTCACAGCAAGGACCTTTTTTTTCAGTCCAGCCAGGCGGAAGAAGATCCCTACCGCCAGGAAGACTCGTACTCCGACGACTACTCCGGATAGGAGAAGGAATGGAACCGAACCAGATGCTGAAAACCACGCTGAGAATTCTGGGGGCGGCCGCGCTCGCCGTGTCGCTGGGCTTCGCTGCCGGCGCGGATGGGAAAAAGAGCAAGCCTGTCAAGAAGACGGCTACCAAGAAGGCCGCTACAAAAAAAACCGCCAAGGCGGGCGGCGACGCCGCCAAGGGCGAAGATATCTACAAGTCCAATTGCGCCGTTTGTCATTATGCCGACAAGACCGACAAGCGCATCGGTCCCGGCCTGCTGGGCTACTTCAAGAAAGAGAAGATGGAGAATGGCAAGCCCGTCAACGAGGCCAGCACGCGCGAGCTCATCCTGGAAGGCGAAGGCAAGATGATCCCGTTCAAGGAAAAGCTCGACGAGAAGCAGGTAGACGACGTCCTCGCTTACTTGAAAACTCTGTAGGAGTCAGGAGTCAGGAGTCAGAAGTGACTGGCGAACGGCCGCCGGCGAGGACGTTCCGGGATTTGTTGGTGTGGCGCAAAGCCCATGAGTTTGTGCTGGCAGTATACGGCCTGACTGCAACGTTCCCAAGGCATGAAACCTACGGCCTGGCGATTCAAATGCGCCGCGCCGCGGTTTCCGTCGCGGCCACAACATCGCCGAAGGGTTTCGGAAACGTGGTCGGGCTGACAAAGTCCGGTTCTTCAATATTGCGGAAGGATCAGCCGAAGAAAGCCGTTTTACCTGATCCTGACTCAGGATCTCGGTTACGGACAGACACAAACTCTGATGACCTCCCTGGAGGAAGTCAGTCGTCTGCTGTATGCGTATTCCAGGGCCATTCTGACTCCTGACTCCTGACTTCACCCCTTCAGTACGGACTCGCGGCTGAAGTCCCAAGCCATAGCTTTCTTCTGGCGGACCGACATGTTGACCAGGTGCGCGCAGGAAGCGGCGCGGTGGCCGGCCAAGGCGTCCTGCTCCGGCTGCTTGCGCTCGCGCACCGAGCGGAAGAAGTTGCGGAAGTGCAGGACATTGGCGCCGACGCCCTCTTCCACATAGGTCTCCGTTCCGGTATGTACGTTCGGCTCCTGCGTCTGCGGCAATTCCTCCGCGCGGACTTTGGGGTCGCGGTAGTAGGCCGCTTCCATCTCCTTCGGCCAACTCTCGACGATCCAGCGGTTGTCTTCGCGCACGTTTTCCGGAACAAACGTCAGCCGGCTGCCGCCCAGGACGATGCTGCCCTTGGTGCCGAGGATCTGGAAGCCGGACTCGGCGCTGGACTGGTTGTTGAACGTCGAGCCGAGGGTGACGGTGAAGCCTTCCGGGTACTCCATGACCGCGTTGATGGTGTCGGGCACTTCGCGCGATTCCTTCCAGCGGTAGAGCTGGCCCGCGCCCAACACTGTGCGGGGCATCTTGGCGCCCATGATGTAGTGGATGGTGGTGCAGAGGTGCACGAACAGGTCGGTGGCGATGCCGCCCGAGTAATCCCAGTAACAGCGCCAGCGGAAGAAGCGCTCGAGGTCGAAGGCGCGTTTGGGCGCCGGCCCGAGGAACATCTCCCAGTTCACGGTCTCCTTGGAAGCGTCCGGCGGGATGGGATAAATCCAGGCGCCGCTGGCGGTGTTGCGGTTGTAGAAGGCCCGCAGCAATGTGATCTGGCCGAGCTTGCCGGAGGCGATCATCTCCTTGGCCCGGCGCTGGATCATCGAGCTCATCCCCTGGCTGCCCACCTGGAGGATGCGCCCGGTTTTTTTCACGGCGGCGATGACCTGGTTGCCCTCCTCCACCGCGTAGGTCAGCGGCTTCTCGCAGTACACATCCTTGCCGGCGTTGAGGGACTCGATCACGTGGTCCTTGTGCCAGTGGTCGGGCGTGGCGATCACCACCACGTCAATGCTCTTGTCGGCGAGGATCTCGCGGTGGTTCTTGTATATCTTGGCGCTGCCCTTGGTGCGCTCCTGCGTGCGCGCCAGCCGGCCCTGGTAGGCGTCGCAGGCGGCCACGATCTGCGTGCCCGGGACCTGCATGATGGCTTCCATCAGCTCCTGGGCGCGCGCGCCGGTGCCGATCATGCCCACCGCAATCCGGCTCGAGGCGCTCATTTGCTGCTGGGGGGGCTGCTGCGGTTCGAGGGCTCCGGCGGCTTCGCTGTTCAGCGTGATGACGCCGGCGGCCGATCCGGCCGCGCTGCGTCGCATGAATTCCCGCCGGCTGATTTCGCTCTTTCTGCTCATAAGTTCCTCCTCAATAAATCCCGGAATGTCGAAAAACTAGTCTGCCCGGTGCCACTGCTGATAGTGCTGCGCCAGCAGGTCCAGGCCGAAGTCGCCGTTAAAGTCGCGCCAGACGCTGTGAATGTGGTTGGCGTTGTTCTGCGTGTTGTCGTACTCGATCAGGAAGGTGGGGCCCTGGACGCGGTAATAGTGGGGCTGGCCGCGGTCGGGGCCGCCCGCCCAGGCAAAGTAAATCTTGTCGAGGCCGCTTTTGCGCACCGCGTCCAGGCGGGCCTGCGCCAGGTCCTCCGGCATGTTGGTGGCGTATTCCTCGAGCAGCGCGTTGAGCAGTTCCACCTGTTTTTTGGTCATCTTCGCGGCGGGCAGGCCCTTGGGCGGACCGATGTCGGCCCGCTTCGAGGCGGCGCTCAAGATGTCTTTCGGCGCCTCGCGATCATAGATCGCCACCGCCTTCTGTTTTGTGTCGAGCGCGCTGAGCAGGTCGCGGGCCAGGTCCTCTTCGCGCTCGAGCGCACGCAGCCCGCGCCGCGGGCCGTCTTTCACCTCGGCTGGGTTGGCG
>JBKKAI010000409.1:0-3316 GCA_046714815.1 Terriglobia bacterium
CGCGCAGGACATCCGCGTCGAGGTGACGGGTTCGAACATCAAGCGGGTCGACGTCGAAGGCGCGCTGCCGGTTCAGGTGCTCACCCGTGAGGAGATCGATCGCACCGGGGCGCAGACCGTGGCCGAACTGCTTCAGTACGTGTCCTCGAACAGTAGCGGCGGCGCGATCTTGACGACGAACGTGATCGGCGCAACGACCAACAGCGTGTCGACGGTCTCGCTGAGGGGTCTCGGAGGGCAGAACACGCTGGTGCTGCTGAACGGCAAGCGCCTGACAGCGGCGTCCGGTGAGGTTCAGGGCGTGTACGGTGTCAACCTCGACTCCATTCCCTTTTCGGCGATCGAGCGGGTCGAAATCCTGAAGGACGGCGCGTCCGCGGTGTACGGCAGCGACGCGATTGGCGGGGTCATCAATTTCATCCTTCGCCAGGACTTCCGCGGTGCGGAGGCGACGGTCTACTACGGCGCACCGACGCGCGGCGGCGGCGGCGAGAAGGCGAATGTGACCGGCACGGTCGGCTTCGGCGATCTCGCCAAGGACAAGTACAACGCCTTCTTCTCGGCGTATTACCAGAAGGCGGAGTCCCTCGACCAGAACAAGCGGAATTTCTCCGACAGCAGCATCGATCTCGACCGGGGCCTCGTCGGCGTGTCGGGCAACACGTTCCCGGCGCACATCACGACCGGCGGCATCGGAACGCCGGGCTTTCCCAACTGCGCGCCGGGAATCTTCGACCCGAACCTTGCCAACCGGTGCTTCTTCGACCCCGCGGCGGCAGACGGCGTCAATTCGATCCCCGAGCAGGAAACTCTCAGCTTGTTCGCGTCCGGCCGCTGGCAGTTCAATCCCAACTGGCAGCTCTACGGCACCGCCGCGTATACGAAGGTCGACACTCGCTACGTCATCCAACCCGCGCCGATTTCGGACCAGTTTACCTATGGCCCGAACGCGGAATTTGTTGCCCGGTTCCTGCTGCCACCATCGAGCCCGTTTTACCCGACCGCCCTTGCGGCAGCCGCCGGCGTTGCCGGGCGACCGCTGAATCTGCGCTATCGCGCGTATGCGCTGGGACTTCGCGACACCTCGGACGAAGTCGAAGCCTGGCAGACCGTCGCCGGCATCAAGGGAACGGCCTTCAACTGGGATTTCGATCTCAATTTTGTCTACAGCAAGAACGAAACGAGCTCTGCTCCCAACGGCGGCTTTGTCCGCTATTCGCAGGCCCTGCCGATACTGAACTCGGGTAGGGTGAATCCGTTCGGGCCGAATACCCCGGCCGTGCAGGCGGAGCTCGACGCGACCCAGTTCCGCGAAGAGACGGTTAACAGCAAGTCGACCGGCTACTTCATTGAGGGCAAGGCGACCGGCGACCTGTTCAAGCTGCCGGCGGGCAGCGTGGCAGCGGCAGTCGGCTTCCAGGCAGGCACGCAGGAACTGGAGCAGCGATTCAATCCGGCGCTCCAGGCGGGCGACGTGACCGGGTTCGGCGGGAACTTCCTCAATATCGCCGCCGACCGCGATTACTGGGCGGCGTTCGCCGAAGTGAACATCCCGATCGTCAAAAATCTCGAACTCGGGCTCGCGCTTCGCTACGACGACTACAGCGACTTTGGCGAAACCACCAACCCGAAGGTTTCGCTGCGCTGGAATCCGGTGCGGCAAGTCCTGCTGCGGGGGTCGTGGGGAACGGGTTTCGTTGCGCCAACGCTCACCCAGACTTACGGCGCAAACACCGTCGGTGTTTCGCAGGCAGGGCTCGCGGATCCGCTGCGCTGCCCGACCACGGGCGATACGAACGACTGTATCGCCCAATTCAACGTGTTGTTTGGTGGCAATCGGAACCTCAAGCCCCAGGAGTCGGAACAGTGGACGATCGGGGCGGTTTTCGAACCGGTGACCGGGGTGTCGCTAGCCTTCGACTGGTTCAACCTCAAGGTGGAGGAGCTGTTCAGCAACGGCCCACCACCGTTGACGATTCTCAATAACCAGGGGCAGTTCGGCCATCTGATCACCCGCGGGCCGGTGCAGCCGCAGTATCCGACCATCCCGGGCCCGATCACCAGCATCGACCAGCGTTTCCTGAACATTGGACAGGTGAACATCGAAGGCTTCGACATCGACATCAAGGCCATTACGCCGCCGGCCAGCTGGGGTCGACTGGCGTTCACGCTGGACGGGACCTACTACAAGACCTACGACGTCCAGCAGACGGACGGCACATTCAGCGGGCAGGTTGCGAACCAGTTCGACGCGGCCACGTCGGGCCTGTTTCCTCGGTACAAGCAGTACGCAACGCTTACTTGGTCCAACGGCCCATGGTCGACGACGCTGGGCAACCTGCACCAGAACTCGTACATCGACAACGGGACGGACGGCAACGGCAACCAGCGTCGCGTCGACACGATGAGCCTGTGGGACCTGTACGGTTCGTATACCGGGTTCAAGAACTGGAAGCTCGTGCTGGGCGTGCAGAACCTGTTCGACACGGATCCGCCGTTCAGCAATCAGCGGATTACGTTCCAGTCCGGTTACGACCCGACTTACTACGATGCGCGGGCCCGGTTCGTGTATGGCTCCGTGAGCTATTCGTTCAAGTAAACAGGAACGTAGGTGTAAGTCGACGGGGGCCGTCCGGCCCCCGTTTCTTGGCTTGACGTACCCGATCGCCAAGTGCCGTTGCAGGAGCTGAAACGGCGGCGTGGCCTGTCGGTATCCCTTTGAATCCACGCATGATGCAGGCGCATGCGCCCGTCATGGGCGAAAGTGCAACAATGCCCCGGCGCATCTCACCAAAGCGGCCCCGCTCGTTGCGGGCGCATGACGCGCTGCGGTAACGTAACCGGAGGTCTAGCGCGACAGCGCAACGACACAATTTCGAACGGTCTCTGGGGGAACTCCAAATGAAATTCCAGCGGCGAAAAATCGCCATCGCAACGGCCTGTGCACTCGGACTGGGTGGCGCGTGCATTGCTACCGTTGCATCTGCACAGGACATCCGCGTCGAAGTGACCGGGTCGAACATCCGTCGCGTCGACGTCGAAACCGTTGCGCCGGTGCAGATCATCACGCGCGACGAGATCATCCGCACGGGCATGCCGACCGTCGCCGAGGTACTGCGCAACCTTCCCGCCAACAGCGGCAGCTATGGCGAGAGCTTCACCAACAGCTTCGCCCCCGGAGCGTCCGCTATTTCGCTGCGCGGCCTTGGCCAGAAGGCGACGCTGGTGCTGCTCAATGGCCGCCGCGTCTCGGGCTACGGCTTCGCGCAGAACATCTCCGACACCTTTGTCGATTTGAACGCGATCCCGAGCAGCG
>JBKKAI010000410.1:0-2993 GCA_046714815.1 Terriglobia bacterium
ATCCAGCACGCCCTGACGAAGGTGCGTAACGGCGCCCAGTTCCTCACCACGCAGATGTTCTTCGAGAACATCCACTACTTCGCCTTCGTGGAGCGGGCCCGGGCCGCGGGCATCGACGTCCCGATCATTCCCGGCATCATGCCCATCACCAACGTCGAGCAGGTGGAGCGCTTCACTAAAATCTGCGGCGCCACCATCCCCGAGCCGCTGCGCAGCGAGCTGGACCGTATCCGCGGCCGCCCCGACGGCGTGCTCTCGCTCGGCGTGGCCCACGCCACCGCGCAATGCCTGGAATTGCTGCAGCGGGGAGCGCCCGGCATCCACTTCTACACGATCAACAAGAGCTCGGCGACCCGCACGATTCTCACCGCCATTCGCACCGTGTGGCCCCCCGCCCGCACGTCCGCGTAGCCCGGACCCGCCCGGCAAGCCGGTGCCCGGGTTTTCTGAGCAACCAAACCTTGCGCCGGGCCGTCTAATCCACAGGAGAAAATATATGCGACGGCTTCCTTTCGTCTCTTTGGTGCTGTTTTTGTTCGCCCTTTCCGCGCCGTTGGCGATGGCCGACAACAAGGGAAAAGGAAAGAACAAAGACAAGCATGAGAAGTTCCACGACAAGATGGAGAAAAAGCAGGACAAGGAGCGCGACCATGACGAGCGCCGCGACGTCCGCGTCGTGCGCCGTGACGGCCGGGACGATGACGACGACGCGGCCCGCCAGAGGCGCTTCCGCGGCATGGACCGCAACAACGACGGCATTATCACCCGCGACGAGTGGCGCGGCGATGGCCCGTCATTCGCCAACCAGGACCGCAACCGCGACGGCGTTCTAACCGGCGATGAAGTCCGGCCCGGCTGGCGGCGCGACGAGGGAACGATCCGCGTCCGCGGCGGCTTCGCCGAGCTCGATCACAACCGGGACGGCGTGATCTCCCGCGCTGAGTGGCACGGAGACAGCGGCGCCTTCGACCGGCTGGACACCAACCGTGACGGCATCGTGACCGGCGCTGAATTCGCGTCGCGCGGCCGCGATCTCGGGGGCCGTGAGGGCCGCGACGGATTGTTCCGCAACCTGGACCACAACAACGACGGAGTGATTGCGCGTGGCGAATGGCACACCAACCTGGCCGACTTCGACCGCCTCGATCTCAACCGCGACGGCCGGCTGACCCGCGACGAATTCTTCCGCCGATAAACGTTAGTCTGTGGGGCAGTCCTCCAGGACTGCCCCTGGGAGCGCGGGCTTCCAGCCTGGCTTCCAGCCCGCAAATGCTTCGAACGAAATCAGCCGAGGCGGGCAGGATCCCGCGCTCCCAGGACGTGGACGTCCCATCAAGGGGCGATGGCGCGGCCCTTATTGGCGAGCTCGGCAAGCAGCTCGTCCAGGCCGGCGGGCGGATCGAGAAACATGATGGCCAGCACGTCAAACTGGGTGCGCACCACGCGGCCCTTGGCGGCAAACGTGCCCGTGCAGCCCTTTACGTCGAAGCCGGCGGTGAGGTTGGTGCCCTTATCCAGCATCGTCTGGCTGCGCACCAGGATGCCGCCGGTGCCGATATCCAGCAATTCGCCGGTGGCCTCGACCGCGGCGGAGCGGAACTGTACGTCCCCGGCCACGAGGTAGCGAACGAACTTGCGCCTCTCGCTAATCACAGTCGTTATTGATAACACAGTTGGCCCTTCCGCGGCAGGGGCATTCCGGCCGATGTGCCGGATAAGGTAAGATCAGCGCTTCGGGAGGCCGACAACGTGAATCCGAGGCGCAGGCTCCTGGCGTTCGGGCCCCTGGGAATGCTGTGGGCTCCGCTCGCGCGTGGCGCGGAAGCGCGCGTCAAGATCGGGTTTTTCGGCGGCAGCCATTCGCATGCCTGGGCCAAGGTGCAGATTGCCCTCCGGTCGCCACGCTATGAGCTGGCCGGCATCTGGGAGCCGGACGCGGCGTTGCGCGCGAAGTACGAAGCGGCCGGGGCGCCGGCGCTGTCGCGCGGCCGGATTCTGGATGACGCCTCGATTCAGGTGATCGCCGTCGAGTCCGACGTGATGGACCATGCCGCGCACGCGCAACTGGCGCTCGACGCCGGCAAGCACGTGCACCTGGAAAAGCCGCCGGCCGATACCCTGGAAAAATTCCGCGCGCTGGTGGAATTGGCCGGGCGAAATCGCCGCCTGATGCAGATGGGCTACATGTGGCGCTACAACCCGGCGATCAACACCGTCCTGCGCGCCGCCCGTGAGGGCTGGCTTGGTGAAATCTACCTTGTGCGCGGCATGATCAACACCGCGATCGCGGCGGAGCGGCGCCCGGAATGGGCGCGCTTCCGCGGCGGGCAGATGTTCGAGCTGGGGTCGCACCTGGTGGACCCGCTGGCGCGGCTGATGGGCCGCCCCACCCAGGTGACGGCGGTGCTGCGCAAGCACGGCAAATACAACGATGACCTGAAGGACAACACCGCGGCCACCTTCGAGTGGCCGCGCGCGCTCGGCATCATCACCAGCGCGACGCTGCAGCCCGGCGCGGGCGCACACCGCTCGTTCGAAATCCTGGGGTCGAACGGCGCCGCCGTCGTGCGCCCGATCGAGCCGCCCACACTCCGGCTGGACCTGGCGAAGGCGGCCGGCCCTTACGCCGCCGGGTCGCACGATATCCCGATGCCCCCCTACCGCCGCTACGAAGATGATTTCGCTGAACTGGCCGCGGCGGTCAGCGAAGGCGCGCCGCTTTCGGTGACGCCGCGCGAAGATCTGCTGGTGCACGAAACGCTGATGCGCGCCTGCAGCATGTAGGACCGGCCTTTCCGCCCCGCTCGTGACAGAACTGGCAGCTCGGCGTAGAATCATCTTGATGCCATCCACGTATGAGGCCGCTTATGACGCTAACCCGGATTATTCATGAACAGGCGACGAACTTATGGAGTGCGGTGGCTTGCCACCGCTTTGAAGCGAGTCGCGGCTCGCCGCGCCCGCAGCCCAAGTGGCCGTGCAGCCCGGCCAGT
>JBKKAI010000411.1:0-7133 GCA_046714815.1 Terriglobia bacterium
CAAGTTGGTAGTGGCCATCGGGACCTTCATCCCGGTGTCATCGAGCGCCTTCTTGAATTCGCAAAGAATCTTGTCCCGCTCGGCGGCCGAGGCATCAATCGGAATCAGGTCGTTGTCATGAAAATTCACCCCATACGCTCCCAGCCCGGCGAGCTTCTGCACGATGCGCACGGGCGTGAGAGTCGGGCGCACGAAGTCTCCAAACGGGTCGCGTCCCCGGTTGCCCACGGTCCAGAGCCCGAACGTAAACTTGTCTTCCTTTGACGGCTGATAGGCAGGCATAGGCCGGACATTGTACCGCCGGGCGGCTGCCAGCCGGACCCAAAAAACGCCTATAATCGTGTGTGGCTCTGCGCGCGCTCTTTTTTGATGCGGGAAACACCCTGGTGTTTGCCGATCCGGCCAAAACGCTGGCGCCGCTTGCGGCGCTGGGAATCCTGCCGAGCGAGGCGCAACTCTACGCCGCGGAGCGCGCTGCCAGGAAGCAGTTCGATGCCGCCCGGACTAAAGACCCGGTGGACCGCTCAGTGGCGGGCAGCCTCGAGCTTTCGCTCCGGGCGCCGGCGGTGGACGGCCAGTTCTGGGACATCTACTACGGCCACCTGCTGCGGGACTTGAACCAGAACGACACAGGGGGCCTGTGCGCGGCGCTAAGCCAAGCCACGCGCCAGTCGGCCCACTGGAACCGGGTCCTCCCGGGCACGCGCCAGATCCTCGACCGGCTGGCCCAGGATTACGCTCTGGGAATCATCAGCAATTCCGACGGCCATATCTTCGAGCTGCTTCAGAGCGTCGGCCTGGGGGATTGTTTCCGCTCTGTTACAGACTCGGCAGTGGTGGGTTTCGAAAAGCCGGATGTGCGCATCTTTCAATCTGCACTTCAGTCGCTGGGCGCTTCTCCCGGCGAAAGCATGTTCGTCGGCGACGTGTATTCCGTGGACTATCTTGGCGCCAGGAACGCGGGAATGACCGCGGTGCTAATGGACCGGGCAGGCGCCTACAGAGAGAGTGGCCTGACGCGCGTGGAGTCGCTCGAGGAGCTGGAGACGATGCTTGGGAATTCAAGCAGGCACTGACGGAAGGAAGCCGCGTTCTCGCGCCACCCGCGCGTAGTCCGTCTGCACCCACCCGAATGCTTCCGCGGCATGGAGACAGAGATTCCGGAGAGAAAAGTCGGGGTTGAAGCGGTCAATGTGGGCAAAGCCTCCAGCCGGGCCGCCACCGGCATGCCAGGCCCAGGTGGACCGGTTTTCCCGCGCGCCCCAGTCGCACATGCCCCGATGAAACCGCGGCGCCGGCTTCCGGACGTAGGCGAGGCGCATTCGGACCGCTTCGGCAACCTGCGACTGGAACGAATCCAGGTTCAGGGGATGAAAATCGAGGCCGGCTCCCACAGTGATGGCGCGAAGCGCAAGAAAGGATAGGTCAATGCCCGACTCTGCCAGCGCCGTCGTCACCGTCAGGAGGACGGCCTTGTGCGCCGGCGGTATCCTGTCGAACGGCTTGTCGTAGGTATCGAGCAGCCGGCGCTGGGCAGGAGACAGAGAAACGCTCTCGAGACCTTCCATTCTAATGGTCGGATTTCCCCACAACGGTGACGGCCACGACAATTCCGGCCCCGGACTTGGCGGGCACTTTGGCGTTTAGTATCCAGTGACCGTCACTGTTCTTGACCAGCGACGTTTCGGCGGCGGCCTCGGGCGAAACGATCGGTAGGACTCCGGGATGTCCGGTGCCGGAGGCCTTGCGGCTCAGCGCAAGCACTTCTTCGAGCTTGAGGGGAGCCGCGGGGTTCGAGTCCAGAGAGGCCGGGACGAGCAGCACGAAGTCCCGGTAAGACGCCGCGCCGACATGGTTGCCGTCCACCGGCATCAGAGCGTAGCGCATGGTGTAGAGGCCCGGCTTGATGGCCTGGCCGCGAAAATCGCTCCCGGCCGTGGCGAAGCGCCAGACACCCAGGAAGGTCCCTTCGGGGATCCCGGGATTGAGTATCTCGCCCGCGGCGGGCTTCGCTTCCACCGGGAGAGCCTTGTGGAGCCAGATTTCGGCGTAGGGCGAGCCGGCATCGCCAAGTACACGCACACCTTGCGTCCCGACATGGTCTCTCAGCGGCGCGGGCAGTCCGTCGGGCAGCGCAACGCCCTTTTCCAGCTTGTGGTCCGCCGCTGCCGGCACCGCAAGCAGACCGCCGGCCAGTGCCAGGACAGTAAAGCAGGCGAGTAGTGTACTGCTGTGTCGGAGTCGGGCCGTCATCATGTCCTCATTTCCGATAGCTGCCCTTTGGCTGAATCTACAGACGAAAAAGGGAGAAGCCATGTTACACACGGCTTCTCCCTTTTCTTCGAAACGACTACGCCGCGGCTACCTTGCGAAGGTGCCGACAAACGCGCTGGGCCGATTGGAGATGCTCCAGACCTTGCCGAGGCCTTCACCCTTGAACTCGTTGGTGGTCGCGACAGCGGGCTCCACCTGGGTCACCGGGTTCAGCGGCTGGTAATAGATCTCAGCATTGGCGCAGCTGCTGTCATGCTCATGGAAGGCGCGCGTCACGATTCGGGCCAGATCGCCGACCACAAGCCGGGCCACCGGGCCGTGCGAATCGTGGCCGTGGCCGTTGCCGTGGGCGGAAGGCGCACCCACCTGGAACTCAATCGCGGCTTTTTCCACGTGTACGATGCGCTCAAAGAGGCGCGGCGCATTCGAACGAACGAAGGCCACCAGCGCCCGGCTTTGTTCCGGCGTGGCGTTCTTGTCCACAATCACGATGGATGAAGCCGGGTAGGCGTTCGTGGACGGGTCGCCCAGCGTGGCACTGGCACGGACGACGGCCGCCACCGACAGGCCTGTCAAAGGAACGCCGTCCCAGCTTCCGTTCGCCACCTGCCAGCCCATCACCGCTTCATGTCCGGTAAGGTTAGTTTCAGAATTCGCGTAGCAGGCGCCGACGTAAACACTGGCAGTCCGCGCCTCGATGTAGTTTCCGGAAATCTGCGCGGCCACCGCGCCGGTGGTCGCCACAAAGATCAGCGCCGCCGCAACAACAGATTTGTGCATACACTCCTCCAAGATGGTCAATTGCCCCTGATTATATCACACTTCACAATGTGGCACAGGCTTTGTGGCACAGGCTTTCCTGCCAGTGCGCTGGCCGGCCTTGCGGGGCCGGGGACAGGCAGGAATGCCTGTCCCACAGTCCGCCACATTCAGGCTCCGCGCGCGGCCTGCAGGATGGCCCGCTTCACCGCCGTGCGCGCCAGTTGCACTTTATAGCGGTTTCCGCTGAGAGGCTGCGCCCCGCGCACGGCGGCTTCGCCGGCCTGAGCCGCCACCTCTTCGCTGACGGTCTTGCCATTCAAGGCCTCTTCGGCGGCCGCCGCCGGCCAAGGCGTGGGCGCCACGTGGCCCAGCACGATCCGCGAACTGCGCACCGTCCTGCCTTCCAGCTTCAGCATCACCGCCGCCGCCACCAGCGGCCAATCGAGCGCCGTCTTCTGGCGCACCTCGTAGGTGGCACTGCGCCCGCCCGCGGCGGGCAGGACGATTTCCGTCACGATTTCATTCGGCTTCAGGACGTTTTCTCGCTCCGCGCTCGACTTCGGGGCGACGAAGAAGTCGGCCACGGCCACATCGCGCGCGCCCTGTGGGCCGAAGATGTTGACCTTCGCGCCGAGGGCCGCCAGAGCGGGTCCCAGGCTGGACGCGCTGACGAAGTACGCGGGGCCCCCACCGAAAATAGCGTGGTAGCGGTTCTCTCCGTCCGGCACCAACTGCTTGCCTCCGTCTTCGGCGAGCAGGCCGAAGCCGGCGCGGTAGTACCAGCAGCGGGGGCGCTGGCAGATATCGCCGCCCACTGTGCCCCGCGCCCGAATCTGCGGGCTGGTCACGCCCAGGGCGGCCTGAGCCAGCGCGGGATACTGCTGCTTGACTGAGGCATTGGACGCCAACTGCTCCAGTGTGACCAGCGCCCCGATCCGCAGCCCACCCGCTTTGGCGGCGATGCCGTTCAGCTCCCGCACTCCCTTGATGTCCACGACACGCTTGGGCGTGGATAGGAATTCCTTCATCAAGCTCAGCAGGTCAGTGCCGCCGGCCAGGACTTCCGTTTCCCCCCAGCTTGCGCCGAGCGCTTCCACCGCCTGCTGCTTCGTGGCCGGAGTGGCGTATTCAAATGCCTGCATCAGGCTACCCTCCCTTTTTCAAGCGCCGCCAGGACCCGATCCGGTGTCAAAGGCAGCTCCGGAACGCGGACACCGATGGCGTTGGCGACGGCATTGGCAATCGCCGCGCCCGGTGAAATCACCGGCGGCTCGCCGAGGCCGATTACGCCGCGGTCGTCGAATCCCTTACCAGTCATCATGTGCACCTGGAAGTTCCCAATGTCGCCCAGGCCGGCCAACTTGTAAAACTCCATGTCCGCATTCAGCATGCGCCCGGTGGCGCGGTCCATGATCCGTTCTTCGTACAGGGCGTAGCAAACGCCCTGGATCATGGCGCCGAACACCTGGCTCTCGGCGGTCTTGGGGTTGATGACCAGGCCGCAGTCCTGCACGGCCACGTACTTGTTCATCGTCACGATCCCGGTTTCGATATCCACCGATACGTCGGCCATCTGGGCGCCGGCGACTCCCTGGTCGGTGAGAGTTCCCGGACCGGGGTTGGTGCCGCGGGTGGAGATCGGCGTGGCGCCGATCTTTCCGCAGGCCTGCTTCCAGGGCAGGCTTTTGCTGGCGTCGCCCTTCACCTGGATCTTGCCGCCGGCCGCCTCGAGCTGGTCGGCCGGCGCACCCAGGGTCGGGGCCACTTTGGCAAACAACAGGTCGCGGGCATCAACCGTGCCGCGGCGCACGGCGGCGCTGACGCCGCCCACGGTCGTGCTGCCGCCGGAAGCGCCGGACGGCGGATAGCGGTTGTCGCCGATGTTGACGGTGATGGCCTGGAGGGGCAGGCCCAGCGTCTCGGCCGCTGTAATAGCGATGATAGTGCGCGTGCCGACTCCCAGGTCCTGGCTGCCGAGATTCACTTCGACCGTGCCGTCCTGGTTGATTTTGACATCGCAACTGCTGTTCTGGGCGCGTCCGCCCCACGTGTGGATGGACAGCCCCATCCCCCGCTTGACCGGTCCCGCGGTCTTGTCGCCGCGCGGGTGCCAGTTCTTCTTCCACTCGATCATCTCGGCGGCCTTATTCAGCTCGGCCGTGTAGTCCTCGGCGCGTCCGCCGCTGGTCAGGTGGATGTTCTTGAGAAACATCTCCAGCGGGTCCATGTTCAGCTTCGCCGCCAGGTCTTCCAGGGCCGACATCGTAAGGAAACAGGCCTGCGGGTGGTTCGGCGCCCGCCACGCCCGCGATGCGCCGGTGTTGGTGGAAATCCCGGTGTAGCGTTTGCGGCTGAACGGGATCTTGCTGAAGACGTAGGGAAGCTGCCCTGCCGGCGAGCCGCCCGTAGTCGGCACTCCGCGCGTGCCCCATGCCTCGCACTCGAATCCAACCAGTGTGCCGTCCTTCTTGGCGCCGACCTTGATCCTGGCGTAATCGGAGGGCCGGATCCCCCCCAGGAACAACTCGGCCGAGCGCTCCGTCATGTTTTTCACCGGGCGGCCACCGGCGGCCTTGGAGAGACGCGCCGCCTCTTCATCCCAGATATCAACGCCGAATTTGCTCCCGAAGCCGCCACCCATGTGCTGGCAGAGCACCCGCACATTGGTGGTGGGGATGTTCAGAGCCTTGGCATACGCGGGGGCTGTGCCGGAAACGTTCTGAGTCGAAATCCAGCTGGTGAGGTTGTCGCCGTCCCACGCCGCCACCGAGCCATGCGGCTCCAGGCAACAGTGGGTGATGACCGGGATGCCGTACTCGCCCTCATGGATGACGTCGGCATCCTGGAAGGCCTTGCTGCGGTCCCCGGTGATCTGTTCGTCGTCCGGCTTGGCGCGTTCCGCCACTTCCGACAGCTTCTGCTCCTTGACGACGTGGGGGAGCTTCTCGTATTTCACGACCACCTTGCGCGCCGCGTCTTCGGCCAGCTCTTCGCTCTCGGCGGCAACGAAGGCCACGGCATCGAGGTAAAACTGCACCTCGCTGCCGGCCTTCTTGACCACGCTGACGCCTTTTACGCCGGGCATGCGCTCGGCTTCGCTGGTGTCAATGCTGGTGACGCGGGCGTGCGCGTAAGGGCAGCGCACCGCTTTCGCCCACAGCATTCCGGGCCGGTTGATGTCGTAGGTGTACTTGGCGCGGCCGGTGGACTTTTCGGCGCCGTCCAACCGGTTATGCCGCTTGCCGATCAGGCTGCGCTTTTCTGCTGCTGGCCAGGTGTAATCAGGCATTGGCGCTCCTCCCTTTCGAAGCCTTGGCGGCGTCCAGAACCGCCTGTTCCACGCCGACGTAGGTTCCGCAGCGGCACAGGTTGCCGCCCAGACCATTGCGGACCTGGTCGCGAGTCGGGTTCGGATTCTTGTCCAGAAACGCTTTGCAGGCCACGACGAATCCCGGCGTACAGAACCCGCACTGCTGGGCGTCGTTGTTCACGAACGCTGCCTGAACCGGATGCATTCGCTCGGGACTGCCGAGGCCCTCCACGGTGGTAATCGCTCTCCCCTGGGCCTCGATCGCCAGCACGCTGCACGAGTAGACAGGGCTGCCGTCCACGATGACCGTGCAGGCTCCGCAGGTCCCGCGATCGCAAACCTTCTTCGCGCCGGTAATGTCCAGGTGATTCCGCAGGGCGTCCAGCAGCGTGACTCGCGGCTCGACCTCCACTTTCTGGATCTTGCCGTTGATGCGCAGGCTGAGCGGCACTTTACCCGGCCCGTGGACGGGAGCCGCGGGCGGCGCCGCCTTGGCCGGCTCCGCATGGCCCACCAGCAACCCGGTGGGAACGGCCACGCCTGCGCCTCTCAAAAAGTCGCGGCGGGAGAATCCCTTTCGCCCGTTCTTCGGGAGGCCGGAACCTTTGGTCTTATCCCTGCTCATAGAGGTTTCCTCCGACGGAGTATGAAGCCACGTCCAGCGAAATGTATCTCAAAAGCCGTCCAGTCAAAAGGGTTTTTTCTGGAGACGCCCCGATGACTGGGCAGCCAGGCCGGAAACCCGGCCTGGATGCTTGGAGAACCGTTGATTGGAGAACCCTCCGTC
>JBKKAI010000412.1:0-6581 GCA_046714815.1 Terriglobia bacterium
GTGATCCCGGGCCTGATTGACAGCCATGCGCACCCACTGGGGGCCGGACTGAGCGAGCTGCGCGAGCCGCTGCCGCGCATCCACTCCATCGCCGACATGCAGGCCTACATCCGGCGGCAGGCCGCCAGGCTGGGCCCCGGCGAATGGATCTTCGTCCCGCGCAACTTCCCCACACGCCTGAAGGAAAACCGGATGCCCACCAGGGCCGAACTGGACGCGGCGGCCCCCAACAACCCCGTGCTGTTCGATGCCAGCTACACCGTGGTCACCAACAGCTTCGCCCTGAAGAAGGCAGGTATCACCCGCGACACAAAGCCGCCGGCCACGGGCGAGATCGGCAAGGATGCCAACGGCGAGCCGAACGGCATTCTGCGCGGCGCCGTGTCGCTGCTCAATGCGCCCTCCGGCCGCTCCAACTTCACCGAGCACGACAAGCTCGAAGCATTGGCGACGATTTTTCGCCGCTACACCGAGGTCGGCATCACAACCACGACAGAGCGCGCGGCCACCGAGTCCGACGTGCGCACGCTCGAGGCTTTCCGCAAGAGCGGCCGGATGAACGCGCGGCTCCACGTGACCATCCGTTTCGAGGCCACCCGTCCGCTCGATCAGGTTGTAAAACAGATCGAGGCGCTTCCCTGGAAGCCACACAGCGGCGATGAGTGGATGAAGATCAATACGCTGAAGGTAACGCTCGACGGCGGGATGCTGATCGGCACCGCCTTTCAGCGCCAGCCCTACGGCCCGTTCGCCAAGGTGCTGTACGGTCACGAAGACCCTCAGTTCCGCGGGCTGCTGAACATCCCGCCCGACAAGCTGGCCGCCATCGTGCGGACTGCGCACCGCCTCGGCTGGCAGTTCACCGCGCATGCGGTGGGTGGCGGGGCCATGGATGCGCTGCTCGACGCTTATGAGAAAGTGAACGCCGAGCGCCCGCTGACCTCCAGCCGCATGCTGATAACACACGGCAACTTTCCCGACGAGCGCGCGATTCGCCGCACCAAGCAGCTCGGCGTGCTGATGGATGCCCAGCCGGCCTGGCTCTACAAGGACGCGCCGGTGCTGGCCAAAGTCTTCGACGAGAAGGCGATGAGCCTGTTCCTGCCGTTGAAGGCCTGGCAGGACGCGGGCGTCATCGTGGGCGGCGGCAGCGACCACATGATCGGCTACGATTCTTACGGCGCGGTCAACCCTTACAACCCGTTCCTGGCGATGTGGACCGCCGTCACGCGCGGCACCGAGGCCGGCGTCGCCATTCATCCCAAACAGCGCATCAGCCGCGAAGACGCGCTACGCCTGTATACCCGCAACGGCGCCTACGTGCTCTTCGAGGAAAAGACACGCGGATCGCTCGAGGCGGGCAAGCTCGCCGACCTGGTGGTGCTCTCCGACGACCCGCTCACCTGCGCGGAAAGCCGCATTCGCGAAATCAAGGCGATGCTGACCATGGTGGATGGCCGCGTCGTCCACGAAGCGAAGTGAAGTGAAGCCTGGGAGCGCGGGCGTCTCGCCCGCCTTGGCCGGTATGGTACCTCCGCCGCGTCTTTTTCTTGCGGGCCGGCCCGAGCGTTGTATTCTGGTGAGCGGCGATTCCCCTCGGCACGACGAAATGAATTTTAACAGATTGAGAGCGTTGGCCTTGTGCCTGGCGGCGGTAGGAGTGGCCCCGGCGGCGCCCGCCGAGCGCGCCGTGGTCACCAACAATCAGCGGCTTTACCGCGAAGCCCGTGTGGAGAGCAAGGCCGTGGGCCGCATCACGGTCGGCGAAGAGGCGCTGGTGACGGGGCGCGAGGGCGCGCTGATCGAAGTGACCCTTCCCGACCGTGTCGGCTGGACGCTGGCCAACGGCCTGGTGGTCGTCGAGTCCAACCCGCGCGCCTCCGGCCTGTTATATGATGCAGCCCATACCGTCGCTCAGGAAGATTCGCCGGAAGCCTGGCGCTCGGCGGCCCGCCTGTTCCGCAAGGCAGCCTCGCTTACGCCGGACGGCCCGTACACGCCCGAGGCACTGTGGCGCGCCGCGGAGCTCACCTGGCGCGCGGACCTGCGCGAGATCGGCCCCGCGGCCGGGTCGAATGTTGAGAAGGACCTGGCCGCACTGGGCCGCCGCTACCCTAAGACCAGCGTCGCGGCGCGCGCCGCGTTCCTGCTGCTGCGCAACACTCTGTGTGACGACTGGGACGGCACGCCCGGCTGCCCCGAATCCGAGATCGGCCTGATTTCCGACTACGTCGGCCGGCACCCAGGGTCGCCGAACGGCGCCGAAGCGCGCTACGCCATCGCTTATCGGCACGCCGCGCTGGTGGAGATTTATCTGCAGCAGGGACAGCCGCACTTCAGCGCGGAAAAAGCCGTCGAGCACAAGACCAAGGCCGGCGAGGCGGTCGCGGCCCTCGCCCACCAGGAGGGCGGAACGGACTGGGCGGCCCGCGGCGAGCGCCTGCTCTGGTCGCTCGAAAACAACCTGGGCGTTTTCTCCGGCATCGAGATCGCCTTGCGCCGCAACTGACCGAATCATTCGCCGATGCCCATTTATCAGGTGGTGGTGCTCG
The DNA here is from genome assembly GCA_046714815.1 of Terriglobia bacterium. Classification (GTDB taxonomy): domain Bacteria; phylum Acidobacteriota; class Terriglobia; order JAJPHL01; family JAPKYU01; genus JBKKAI01. Next base: position 2,553 of record JBKKAI010000412.1, read on the forward strand.
CCGTCGTGCAGGCCATCACCGAGTTTCTTCCCATATCGAGCACCGCGCATCTGGCCCTGGTTCCCTGGCTGTTGAAGTGGCGCGACCCTGGTCTGACCTTCGACGTGGCGCTGCACGTGGGCACACTGGCCGCCGTGCTTCTCTATTTCTGGCGGGTATGGGTGCGTCTGGCGTTCGCCGGCTTCGGCCTGCCGCCGCCGGTGGGCCCAGCTCATGCGGCACACCCCGACCCGGACGAAGAGGTCGCCGACCGCCGACTGATCTGGCTGCTGGCAGTCGGAACGCTGCCGGCCGCGGTGATCGGATACACCTTCGAGCACTACGTGGAAACAACGCTGCGCTCGCCTTATGTGATGGCGGCTTCGATGATCCTGGTGGCGCTGCTGATGGGCTACGTCGAGAGCAACAGCCGGCAGGCGCGGGGCCTCAAAGACATGCGCCTGGGCGACAGCTTGGCCGTGGGGTTTGCGCAGGCAGTGGCGCTGGTGCCGGGCGTCTCGCGCTCGGGCATCACTATCACGGCGGCGCTGATGCGCGACTTCCGCCGCGACACCGCCGCGCGCTTCTCCTTTCTGCTCTCCACCCCGGTGGTCGCCGGCGCGGTCACCAAGAAAGCGGTGGACCTTCTGCGCGCCGGCATCCCGCCCGAGATGCATCTCCCGTTTCTGGTGGGAATCGCCGTTTCCGGCGTGGTGGGGTACTTCGTGATAGCGTTCCTTATCCGGTACCTCCAGACCCGCACCCTGAGGATTTTCATTTACTACCGGATCGTCTTTGGGGTTATCATTCTGGCTCTGGCGATTTTTTCCTCGGCTCCATAGTTTGCCTGACAAGCCGCCTAGCCAGTTGGCTGACAACAAACCGAGCCGCAGGCTGGAAGAACTTTCCGCTCTGGTCTACGGGGCCGTCGCCCTGCTGGCAGCGTTGTCGCTCGCCTCGCACGACCCCTTCGATCCCTCTCTCAACGCGGCAGCCCCGGCGGCGCGGCCGGTTCGCAACCTTGTTGGTCTGGCCGGCTCCTACACATCCGACCTGCTGTTCCAGGCGCTCGGCCTGGTTGCGTTCCTGATCCCGCTGGGACTCGCCGTCCTGTGCTGGCGCAAGGCCTTGTCGCGGCAGGCGGAATCGCCGTGGGCGAGGATCGCGGGCGCGCTGCTGCTGGCGCTGGCGCTGGGCGCGGGCCTGGCTCTGCCGCCGCTGTTCGGGAAGTCCGACTGGCGCTGGCAAGGCTCGGTCGCGCCCGGCGGCCTGCTGGGCACGCTGGCCGCGTCGGTGTCACTGAAGCTGCTGAACCTCACCGGAACGCTGGTCGCGCTGGCGCTCAGCCTGGTTGGCTCGGTCTACCTGCTCACCGCGTTTTCGCTTTCGCAATTGAGCCGCCCGTTCGCGTGGGCTGCCGGAATCCGGCGGCGATGGGTAAGCTGGCGCGAATGGCGCCAGAAAGCAAAGTTGCGCGCGCGGTTGGAAAAAATGCGGGTCAGCGGCCGGCCCGAAGTGGTTCAACATCACAGTGATGGCCGGCCCCCGGCGGTGCAAGCCCGGCCTTCGCCGGCAATTCAGCCGCCACCGGAGAGATTGTTGCCGCTCACCACGAAACCTTCGGCCCCGCCGGGTGCATCCACCTCTTCGCTCGGCGGCCTGCCTCGCTACGAAGTGCCGGTGAACCGGCCGCCGGAGCCGGAGGATGCAAGTGCCAGGGCGATACGCAGCGACAGGAAACCGGTGATCAAGGCCGGCAGTTTCAAGCTGCCTTCTCCGTTGCTGCTCCGTGAGCCTGACCCGCAGGAGAGAATTGACGAAGAGGACTTGAAGAACCTGGCGACGGTCTTGAAGCTGAAGTGCGACGAGTTCGACGTTAGCGGCGCGGTCACCCAGATCAATCCCGGGCCGGTGGTGACCACCTACGAGTTCAAGCCTGAGGCGGGGGTCAAATACAGCCGGATCACCAACCTGGTAGATGACCTCTGCCTGGCGCTGCAGGCCGAGTCCATCCTCATCGAGCGGATTCCCGGGAAGTCCACTGTCGGCATCGAAGTGCCGAACCACCGCCGCACGACAATCATGCTGCGCGAAATCATCGAGAGCCAGGACTTCAGCGCGACGCCTTCCCGGCTGACGATGGCCCTCGGCAAAGACATCAACGGGCGCATCCGCGTCGCCGACCTGGCCTCGATGCCACACCTGCTCATCGCCGGGTCCACCGGCTCGGGCAAGAGCGTGGCCATCAATTCATTCATTGTCTCCATTCTCTATAAGGCCACGCCGGAGCAGGTGCGCCTGGTGCTGGTGGACCCCAAGCGGCTGGAGCTCGGGCTGTACGAGGGTGTGCCCCACCTGATGACACCGATCATCACCGAGCCGAAGCTGGCCGCCAACGCGCTGCGCAACGCCGTCCGGGAGATGGAGCGGCGGCTGAAGGTACTGGCCGCCCGCGGCGTGCGGAACATCGAGCAGTACAACCGCCTGTTCGACCGTCCCGCCACGCTCAGCCTGTTCGACGAAAACAAAGACCCTGAGAAGCCGCTGCCCTATATCGTCATCGTTATTGATGAGCTGGCCGACCTGATGATGGTGGACTCGCACAACGTCGAGGAGTCCATCACGCGGCTGGCGCAGATGGCGCGCGCCGTCGGCATTCACCTGATCCTGGCCACCCAGCGGCCCAGCGTGGACGTGATTACCGGCCTGATCAAGGCCAACTTCCCCGCCCGCATCTCCTTCCGCGTGGCGACCAAGGTGGACTCCCGCACCATCCTCGACGCCAATGGCGCCGAGGCGTTGCTGGGCCGCGGCGACATGTTGTACCTGCCGTCCGGCTCGTCGCGGCTGATCCGCGTACACGGCGCCCTGGTCACCGAGAAGGAGATTACCGACATCGTGGAGTTCTGGCGAGCGCAGGCGAAGCCGGAATACGAGAACCAGTTCCTCGCGCCGCCGCCCGGCTCGGAGGATGAACCGGAAGAGGCCGAGTTGGGTGAGTCGAGTGGCGGTGATGACCCGCTTTACGACGAAGCCCTGCGCCTGGTGATTGAGATGGGAAAGGCGTCCACTTCCATTCTGCAGCGGCGCCTGAGGCTCGGTTACGGGCGCGCCGCCCGCCTGCTCGACATCATGCAGCGCGATGGCATCATCGGACCCCCTGATGGCAGCAAGCCGCGCGAAGTGCTCAAGAAGCCCGACTGGCTGGCCGAAGTGGACGAGCAGCTTCGCTAGGCAACTTAACGGGTCAGGCAGCCCTTCGGATCGCCCGGGTGGCAGCGGTACCCGTCCGCGACGTGGATCAGATCGGTAATGTCGCGCACGCGCAGGCAGGAATCACAGACCTCCAGGTGCTGCACGGCGTCCTTCACGTGGTCGCGAATCTGGAACCATTCTCGCGTTTCATCAAGTGTCAGCTTCATGGCGGCCTCCCCTTTCTTTTTCGTCAGCCTGAGATATTTTTATTACGCCGCTATGGAGGGCGCCATAGCCCGAAGGACACATTTTCGATAGAACGGAAGGTCCATGGGAAGAATCGAGCCGAATCGCTCGACGAGTCCAAAAGTGACTCTGTTTCAATAACTTGCAGAAACTTCTCGACCATTTGACGGCTGACCAGGCGGCGCTCGACCTGGGCTGCGGCTCGGGCAGCCTGTCCTACGCCGGCAGGCGCTGCCGCATCGTCGGCGTAGACTTGCGGCTCCCCGCCGAAATTCCGCAGCCGGCCCTGGGGGGCTTTGTCCGGGCCGACGCTGCGCGACTGCCCCTGCCGGATGCCGCGTTCGACCTGGTGATCGCCAATCACACGCTCGAGCACATCACGGATTGGCGCGGCGCGCTGCGCGAGTCGGCGCGCGTGCTGAAACCGGAAGGCGCACTGGCGATCAGCATTCCCGATGGCTTCAGCGTCTCGGACGCTGTGTACCGTTTCCTCGATAAGGGCCGCGAGCATGTCAACCGTTTCCGGCGCGACGAATTCGTTGGGGCTGTCGAGCGCGAAACCGGCCTGCGCCTGGGCCGCTCGCGCCTGCTCTGTTCGTCGTACTCGTT
>JBKKAI010000413.1:0-7221 GCA_046714815.1 Terriglobia bacterium
GCGTAAGCTCCGCGCCGCCTGGAAGCTCGACATGCGCAGCATCAACCAGCAGGCTGCGCCCATGGCCGCGGCGGCCAGCGACACCTTAGCGGCCGAAACAAACATCCTGCGGCTATCCAAATCGCCATGCCTCCGAACAAAAATCCAATACAGGACGGCGAAGTTCAACAGGCCGGCCAGCGACGTGGCCGCGGCAGGACCGGCGTTGCGCAATGGAACCAGCAGCAACAGGTTGAACACCACGTTGGCGATCATCACTCCCACCGCCACCTGGACCGGTGTGCGGGTGTCGTGCAGCGAGTAGAACGCCGGCACGATAATTTTCGTGGCGGCGAACCAGGGAAGACCCAGCGAAAAGAACAACAGTGCCCAGGCCGTGATCCGGGTGGATTCCTGGTCGAAGGCGCCATGCTGGAAAAGAACCTGGATGATCGGCTCGCGCAGCACCACTAACCCGACCATGGCTGGGATTGTAATAAAAGAAACCAGTCGAAGGGAAAAGGAAAGTGTATGGCGGAACTCGCCAATGTTCCTTTCTGCTACCTGCTGCGACATCATCGGCAGGATGGCCGTGGCGATGGCGATGGCGTAGCCGCCCAGAACAAGCTCCATCACCCGGTCGGCGATCTGCAGTGACATCAGGCTGCCTACCGGCATGACCTCGAGGGTGGCGAACATCGTATCCACGACGAAATTGATCTGGGCCACGCCGATGCCCACCAGCCCGGGCACCATCAGCTTCCCGACGCTCCGGATGCCGGGGTGGCCGAAGGAAATGCCGAAGTGAAAGCGCATTCCACGCTTCCACAGCAGCGGGAGCTGGACCGCCATCTGGAGGAACCCGCCGGCCAGCACGCCCCAGGCCAGCGCGACCGCCGGCTCCTGGAAACGAAACGCCACCAGCGAGAACCCGATCACCGACAGGTTCAACAGCGACGGCGTCAGCGCAGGCACCGCGAACACGCGGAAGCTGTTGAGGATGGCCATGGACAGCGCCGCCAGGCCTATGAAGAAGATATACGGCCACATGATCCGGCTCAGCAGCACGGCGAGCTCGATGTCCACTTTGCCGGTGCCAAGAACCAGCAGCTTCACCAGCAGGGGAGAGAAGGACACGCCGAGAACGGCGATCAGCGCCAGTACCAGGGACAGCGTCCAGAACATGCGGTTGGCGAAATCGAGCCATTCGTCCCGGTCTTTGTCGGTGAGATACTTGGCGAAAACCGGGATGAAGGACGCGGTCATCGAACCTTCCGCCACCAGCCGGCGGAGCAGATTCGGTATGCGGTAGGCCAGGACGTAGGAGTCGGAAACCACCGAGGTGCCCAGGATGTAGGCAATGCGCTGGTCTCGAACGTATCCCAACACGCGGCTCAACAGCGTCAGGGTGCTGATGACGCCGGCGGAGCGAAGAATCTGTTGCCGGGTAGTGGGAGGCAGCTACAAGGCCTCCATAATGAGTAATTTACGGCCGTTCGAGCTTGACATCGGATGACTGGCTATATTAGCATAGCCCGAATCTTTCCCAAAGCCGCGCCCCGGGCCGCAGAGGCGGGCCCGCGCAAGTTGGGCCGAAAAAAGGGAACTCTCTTCTTGAGCCAGTCCACGCACAAGCGCGTCGTCGTTCGGAAGTTGGACAAGGAAGTCCTGCGGGGCTATGTCAATCCGCAATCCTATCTGAAGCCGGACGGCGTGGAGATCCTGACGGTTGCCGGCCAGGTGGCGTTCCTGCCGTACAAGGACGTGAAGGGCGTCTATTTCGTCCGTGATTTCGACGGCGACAGGAATCACCTGGAACGCAAGATCTTTACCTCGCGGCCCAAGCTCGACGGGCTTTGGCTGCGCATGAAATTCAAGGACAACGAAGTGCTCGACGGTATCCTGCCGAACAACCTGCTGCTGGTGACCGAAAGAGGATTCACGGTCGTGCCGCCGGACCCCTACGCGAACAACCAGAAAATCTACATCCCCAAGAGCGCTCTGGCCGAGCTGACAGTGCTGGGCGTCATCGGCAATCCACTGCGGCAAAAGAAGCGCGCCGTGGCGGCCGCCGAAGGGCAAATCCGCTTGTTCGGGGAGTGATAGGCTAACCGCTATGAAACTTTCGGAAATCGCGGCGCGGCTGAACTGCGTCCTGGAGGGCGACGGGGAGTTGGAGATCACCGGGGTCGCGGGGATGGAGCAGGCCGGTCCCTCGGAATTGACGTTCCTGGCGAACCCGCGCTATGCGTCGAGGCTGAAACACACGCGGGCTGGCGCCGTTCTGGTTTCGCCGGAAGCGGGCGCGGCCGGGCGCCCGGCGCTGCGCACCCAGAACCCGTATCTCTGCTTTGCGCGGGCGCTCGAGCTGTTCTACCAGGCGCCGCGGCCGGCGCCGGGCATTCATCCGCTGGCCTGGATTTCGCCGCGGGCGAAGATCGGAAAGGACCCGAGCATCGGGCCGTTCGTCTGCATCGCCGAAGGCGTGGAAATCGGCGGTAACGTGGTGTTGCACTCCCACGTGGCGATCTACCGCGGCGCTCGGATCGGAAACGATTTCTACGCGCACAGCCACTCGGTGGTCCGCGAATTCTGCCGCATCGGCGACCGAGTAGTGCTGCAGAACGGCGCGGTGATCGGCGCCGACGGCTACGGCTTCGCCCAGCGGGAAGACCGCAGCCACTACAAGATCGTCCAGTCGGGCGTGGTGATCCTGGAGGACGACGTCGAAGTTCAGGCCCTCAGCTCGGTGGACCGCGCCACGGTCGGCGAGACGCGCATCAAGGCCGGCGCCAAGATTGACAACCACGTTCAGGTAGGACATGCCTGCGTGGTCGGCGAGAACAGCCTGCTCTGCGCGCAGGTGGGCCTGGCCGGCAGCACCGAAGTGGGCCGCAACGTGGTATTCGCCGGGCAGGCTGCGTCGGCCGGCCATCTCAAGGTGGGTGACGGCGCGGTGCTGACCGCGCAGGCTGCGGTGCATCGCGACGTGGCGCCCGGGCAGCGGGTCTCCGGCTCGCCCGCCCTCGACAGCAAGCAGTGGCTTCGCTGCGTGGCTGCCTACAACTCGCTCCCGGAGATGGCGCAGACCGTGCGCCGGCTGCGGAAAGAAGTCGAGCGGCTCAAGGCGGAAAGCGCCGGGCAGAAGGCCGGCCGCGGCGCGCCATGACGCCCGCGGTATCGTGCTATTCTACTTTTCCTTCTCAGGACGGGGGCCATGAACATAGTCAGCGCAAATATGGGGTGGCTCGAAGTCGTCTGCGGGCCGATGTTTTCGGGCAAGAGCGAAGAGTTGATCCGGCGTCTGCGCCGCGCCGAAATCGGGCGGCAACGCGTGCAGATTTTCAAGCCCACCATTGACGACCGCTATTCCAGCAACGAAATCGTCTCCCACAGCCAGTTGCGGATTGCTTCCGAGGCGGTTCGCTCGGCGGCCGAAATTTTGGAGCGCGTCGAGGCCCGCACCGAAGTGATCGGGATTGACGAGGCGAACTTCCTGGGCCCCGGTCTGGTCGAGGTGGCCAGCCGGCTGGCCGACCTGGGCAAGCGCGTTATCCTGGCCGGCCTCGACACCGACTATCTCGGCCGGCCGTTCGAGCCGATTCCCGAGCTTCTGGCGATGGCCGAGGAGATCACCAAGACGCTGGCGATTTGCGTTCGCTGCGGCAATCCGGCGAAATTCACCCAGCGGCTCATCGCCTCCGACGACTTGATCGTGGTGGGCGCCACCGGTATGTATGAATCGCGCTGCCGCCGCTGCTTCGAGGCCGGAGTGCCGCGCGAGGCGCGTACCAGCGCCAAGGCCGCATTGGCCGAGCAGAGCCTATGAAAATCATCACCCGCGCGCCCACCCGTGTGGACCTGGCCGGGGGCACCCTGGATATCTGGCCGCTCTACTTGTTTCACGAAGACTCGCAGACGATCAACTTCGCCACCACGCTCTACGCCGGCTGTACCATCGAGCCGCGCCGCGACAAGCGCATTCACCTGGAATCGCGGGACCTGGCTGCGAAGGAAAGTTTTTCCAGCGTTGCCGCGCTGATCAAGGCGGACTCTTACAAGCTGCCGCTGGTTAGCCGGCTGATCCGGTTCTTTGTTCCGGCGCAGGGATTCACGCTGGTGACCGAGTCGGAAGCGCCGGCCGGCGCTGGTATTGCCGGCTCCTCGGCGATGAACATCGCCACCTGCGGCGCGTTGAATGAGTTCACCGGCGCCGGCTTTTCCAAGGAGAAGCTGTTGGAGATCGCCCGCAACGTGGAAGCCCAGGTGATCCGCGTGCCCACCGGCGACCAGGATTTTTATCCGGCTGCGTACGGTGGAGTGAACGCCATCCGCCTCACCCCGGGAGGCGTCGTACGCGAAGAGGTCAAGGTAGACAATGACGCGCTCTTGCGGCGCGTGGTGCTGGCGTACACGGGTGCGCCGCGCGAGTCCGGCATCAACAACTGGGAAGTGATGAAGGCGCACATTGACGGCAACAAGCGCGTCATAAAAAACTTCGATCGCATCGCGGAAATCTCCCGCGCTTTGCGCGCGGCGCTGGAGCGGCAGGATTGGGACGACGTCGGCGGCCTGATCCAGGCCGAATGGGCGAACCGCAAGAAAAACGCGCCCGGCATCACTACTCCTTTCATCGAGCGCCTGACGAAAGTGGCCGCGCGGAACGGCGGGATCTCCGCCAAGGTGTGCGGCGCGGGAGGCGGCGGTTGCGTCCTGTTTTTCGTCAAAGAGGGCGCCAAGGCCCGCGTCGTCCAGGCGCTGGCGGCCGAGAATGCCCGCGTGCTGCCCACCGGAATTTCGCCGCAGGGGCTCACCGTCCGCACCGAGCCGTAAGTGAACAGCGTCGGCGATGCCGGTTCTTCCGCCCCCATCCCCGTCTTGACTCCGCCGGGCCGCCTGAGGTCGGCCTGGCGGTTCCTGTTGTTCATTCTTCTCTATCTGCTGTTCCTGTTCGGATTCGGAACGGCGACCGCTGTCGTTTTGGCCCTTGTCTGGGAAGGGACTCCCGACCAGGTCGTAATGGTGCAACTACTAACCTTGACCGCGGGGTTCCCCGCCGTGACGATGGCCACGGCGGTGATGGTGGGCGCCGTAGACCATCAACCATCGAGCTCGGTCGGGTTAGGATTCCAGGCGGGATGGGGCCGCGAGACTCTCGCCGGTTTGCTGCTGGGCATCGGCTTGATTGTCCTTGTCGTGTTCCTCGAGTGGATCACCGGGCATCTTGAATTTCGGTCCTCGGGTGTCCCGTTGACGGCAGCAGCCACCTCGCTGGTGACAGTATTTCTTGTTTTTCTGGTAGTGGCGTGGCACGAGGAACTGCTGTTCCGAGGATACCCGTTCCAGCGGCTGCTGGAGGTAATGGGAGCGCCATGGACGGTCCTGCTGCTCTCGGTGGCTTTCGGCGCCGTCCACTATGGGAACCCGCATGTCAGCGGCGCCGGAGTTGCGAACACCGCGCTTGTTGGCATTCTGTTTGCCTTGGCTTACCTCGCAACCCGGAGGCTGTGGCTCCCGATCGGCCTGCACTGGGGCTGGAATTTCTGCGAAGCCGCTTTCGGTTTGCCAGTCAGCGGGATTAGAATAGGACAGATGACCCTGGTTGCCGAGGTCCGTGGCAACGAGCTGTTCCACGGGGGCGATTATGGCCCCGAAGCATCGCTGGTGGCTTCCGGAGCGATCATGGCGGGAATCGTGGCGCTCGGTCTACGCATGAGAAGCGCGCGAAATGAGGTCCCATGAAAAGCGCGGCTGTTCCGCTTACAGTAATTCTGCTGATGCTGGGTATCGCCTGGGCCGGTGACCTCGCTTGGGCCGGTGGCCAGGCGAAACCGGCTGTTGAGGCCAAAAGTCTTCGGCCGGAATCCCGTGTCTGGATCCTGCGCGGCCTTCTCTCGGAGTTCGTAACGCTCAGGAAGGGCCTGCCACGTGGCGACAAGGGGTTGCCGCTGGATACGCAGGGCAAGATAGATGAGCAGGAGCTCACGCGGCTGATTACCAACAATGGAATCGCGGTGCGTCCGGGAGAAATCGTTCAAATTACGAAGATTGACTTTGGCAAGAAGGAGATCGTCTTCGATGTGAACGGGGGCGGCAAACGAAAGCGTAAGTGGTACCAGAACCTCGAAGTTGGCATGGGCGGCTCGACGCGCCCCGTGAACACGGGGCAGAGCACCGAGCTGGCGGCAGGATCGAGCATCGCGCTGCAGTTCGGAGGCCCGATTCCGGACATTACCGTTGACGACCTGAAGGCGATGCTGACCCCGGTGTTTGACTTCACCCGGCGTTCGGCCACCGTGCTTTACACCGAATCGCTGCCCAAGGAAATCCAGGAAGCGATCAAGAACAGCCAGGTGCTGGTGGGGATGGACCGCGAGATGGTGCTGGCCTCGAAGGGGCGGCCCACGCGGAAACACCGCGAACGGCGGCGCGACGGTGTTGAAGGGGAAGACTGGATTTATGGAACGCCGCCCGCCAAAGTGATGTTTGTCACTTTTGATGGCGACCAGGTGCTGGAGGTAAGGGAGTTCACTCCCGGCATCGCTTCCGAAGCGGCGCGCGCGGCGGAGGGAACCAAGCCGTCTCCGGCGGGCGATCAGCCGGCCACGGCTTCACCGGCCACGGCGCCCGTTAAGCCCCCTGCCGTTCCGGCCGCGCCCGCTCCGTCTGGCCCTGGTCCCGCTCCCGCTCCCGCTCCTCCTCCGAGGCCGTAGGCGCTCTCCAGAAGAACTCTCCGCGGCCGGTAATCTCGGCGGGCCCCGTCAGGTAGACATCCGAGCCCGGCTCCCAGCGCACCTCGAGCTCGCCGCCTTCGGTGCGCACCTTGACCGGCGAGGGGGCGCGCCCGGCATGAATCGCCGCGACCGCCGAAGCAGAAGAGCCCGTGCCCGATGACAAGGTGTGCCCGGCGCCGCGCTCCCAGAAACGAGCTTCGACCGCATGAATATCCACCGGCCGCACAAAATCAACATTCGTGCCGTTGGGGAAATCGGCGTGACGCTCGAGAGCACGGCCGCGCGCCTGCCAGTCAAACTCGAAGTGATCCACCAAAGCCACGCATTGAGGGTTGCCCATCCAAACGGACAGTGTCTGTTCCGGACCAGGGGTTACTTGCGCGGGCCCGACGCGCATCTCGAACTGGAACCGATTGCCGTCGCGCTGAAGCAGGCGTAATTCCTTGACACCGGCGCCTGTCCGGATGCGTACGGCGGGCGAATTCGCGTGGTCGCGGGGGGGGGGGGT
>JBKKAI010000414.1:0-4258 GCA_046714815.1 Terriglobia bacterium
ATCCAGTGGTTTGACCCGGCGGGGTTTGCCGCGCCGGCGCGGTTCACTTACGGCAATGCGGCGCGCACGGTAATGCTGGGACCGGGCCGCGTGCAGTTCGATATCGGGTTGATCAAGAATTTCCGCGCCTGGGAGCGCTACCGCCTGCAGTTCCGCTGCGAGGCGTTCAACGCCTTCAACACTCCGACATTCGGACCGCCCGGCAGCGGATTGGGCGGCGGCGGCTTCGGCATTTCCACCGCCGGCGCCGACGATCGCGAGATTCAACTCGCCCTGAAGCTATATTTCTGAAAGTAGCACAGGCATTCCTGCCTGTGCTACTTCAGAGGCGCAGAGGCGAGTCACGAAGGAACCGCTGGAGCAGATTGGAAGTGATCCGCTGCACGCGTTCATCCACCCCCATCGTCCGCGCGATTTGAGAGCCCGCGGGAGCGTGGCCGGGAGGACAACTCAACCCCTCGGCCCACCAGATGGTGCCGGCGTTGAAGACCCAGTTCCCCCTGGAGCACGGATAGATCACCGCCGAATGCCAGCCGTCGGCGTCGCGGCCGGGCCGCGCGCTGCGCGGTGAGAGCTTGGAGCGCGCGACCTCCACGAGCCCCGGGATTTTCGCCGAAGGCGTGCCGTGAAATTCCCAGCCGATCAGGCCGGTGATCGCGTCGCCGATGGCCATACCCGTGCCGCCAAACATCCAATGGTCGGCGCGGATCACGGTCCAGTCGCCGTAGCCTGGACCGTAGGACTTAACGCCCATCAGCAGGTCCTCGTCTTCGAACAGCTTCTTGCGGGCGAAGACGCGCAGCGGCTTCCCGGCCGCTGCGCTGGGATAAGTGACCAGCTCCTGGCACAGCGAGTTCCCGCTGAAGAATCCGAAGCTCACACCGCGGTCCCGCGCCGCCATTGCGTTCTCATACATCGGCCGCGTCCAATACTCGTCGTGGCCCACCGAGAGAAAGACCTTGCACCGCCGGAGCACGTCCGGGTCGCGGTCCAGGTCGAGGTTCGAACAATACGTCACGTCGTAACCCTGCTGCTCCAGCCAGAACGACATCGGGTGCTCCCAGAGCAGGTATTCACCGGAACCCAGGGACAACAAGACATCGTGCACCTGGCCGTAGATGGCGTAAGGGCGGTCAAAACTGACGCGCACGTTGGGACCGGTGTAGGAGAAGCCGTTGCGCGTGTAGTTTTCGCCGGTGTCGTACATCGAGTCCCAGCCGGGCCACTTGTTATAGGCCTGCCAGGTGAAGTCGCTGCACTGGAACAGCAGGTCGGCCGGACGCTTGTCCTTCACGATAAAGATGACGTAGCTTTGCGCCGGCTCATCCACCAGGGTGAGCTTGGCGAGATACACGCCGCTGCGCCAGTCCCTGGGAATCGTCAGCGAAAGGCTGGGCGCCCAGGCGCACTGGCGGACACGCTCCATGCCCATCAGCGGCGCCGGCTGCGGCTGCCCCTGGAACGGCCCCATGCGCAGCAGGCGCCGGCCGCCTTTGCCGCCGTAATAGCCGGTGCGGTAAAAATCAACCGTGAACTTGCGGGCCGGGTCGGTGCTCACCATCAGGTCAATCGGCTCGCCGGGGTAGACGCTGGTGTCAGACGCGTAACCTTCGATTGCGGGCGAACGCAGGCCCGATCCCGTGAAGCGGTCCCGGCGGTAGAACTTGAGTTGCCACTCCGCCGTGCCCGGCTTGCTGTTCTCCTCGACTGTGGGGTTGTTGGCGGCAGCGGCGCGGGCAATGCCTGCCGCGCCGGAAGCTTGCAGAAGAGTTCGCCTGCTGATGTTCATCGCATCTTCCCGCGAGTCGGGACCTGCCGGGCCTACTCCACTGTCACCTGCCACGGCCAGGATTTCAGCTCTTCAGCCGCTGGTAGAGGTGCTCGATGTTTCCGGCGAAACTGGCGTCGAAGGCGGACGGCCCGCCCGGCGCCGCCGGGACGGCCCGCTCGTAATTGGCGCGCAACTGATCAATGTAGCCGCCCGCCTGCAGGCTGCGCAGGGAGGACGGCGCAATCTCCTTCTGGAGTTGCGAGATCGTGCGGCCCTTGGCAATTCCGGCGCGGACCAGGCCGGTGAGTTCCTCGACATAGTTGCGGAAGTTGGTGAGCACCGTTTTGCCTTCCTGCATGCCGGCGTGGCCCGGCGAAACGCGGTCGAATTCGAGCCCGCGCAGCTTGTCCAGGGTGCCCGGCCAATCGCCCGGATAGGAATCGGCGATCCAGGGCAGGAACCCGTGCATCAGGTCACCGGTTGCGACCACTCGCTCTTTGGGCAGAAACACCACGACATCGCCGGCGGTGTGGCCGCGGCCGAGAAACATCAGGTGGATGTCGCGGTCCTTCTTGTGCAGGACGAGAGTGCGGTCAAAGGTGGTGGTGGGCAGCTCGATGCGCACGTCGCGCATTTCCTTGATGTAAGCATCGCCCTGGGCGATCAGGCCGCGGATCATCGCTTTGGTCTTGGCGTCGCCGGCCTTGTCCAGGTTCTGGCGCAGCCCTTCCACCTGTTTGCGCGCGTCGGCGATCGAGGCGTCGAGGCGCGCTTTGCCATCGGCGGCCATCAGGCGCCGCGTCGGCTCGGAGGTGATGATGTGCACGCCGCCGGGGAATGACGCCGGGTAAGCGTGGTTGCCCTGCATGTGGTCCCAGTGGAAATGGGAGTTCACGATGTAGCGAACCGGCTTGGGGGTGACCTCGCGGCGGATCTGGGAGATGAGCGCTCGAGCCGCCGAGGGCTTCGAGTGCGTGTCCACCACCAGCACGTCATCGTCGTTGACGATCACGCAGGCGTTGCTGTTGATCAGGAGCTGCGGGTGCGCCTGGGCCAGGTACACTCCCTCGGCCACTTTCTGTATATCGAACAGCTCGGCGCTGCGGGCCGCGGTGGGCGCGGCCTGAGCGCCGGCGCGGGCCCGCGCGGCGGCCATGGCGCTTTCCACCAGCACTGACGGACCCACGGCGGCGGCCATGCCGGCGGACTTCAGGAAATTGCGGCGAGTGCACATAACGATCGTCCCTCCAAACCCGCAAAGTAGCACAAAGCGCCCAGCAGCAACCAGGGATTCCGCGGATTCGGGCGTTGCTGGGTAGAAACCCGGAACGAGCGGCGCCTCTTTCAGGGCTTCGGCTTGACAGCCGGGCGGGAGCGGGGTAGAACAAACGGCATGAAAAAACGAATCCTGATCCTGCTGCTCGTCCTGGTAGCCGCCGCTTCACTGCTGCTGGCGCAGAAAGCCGCCAAGGGCCCCGACCCGCTGATAGTGGCCGGCGACACTCACAAGCTGGTGTTCGAGAACAAGTTCGTCCGCGTGATCGAGACGAAGCTGCCCGTCGGCTCGCACGAGGCTCGGCATTCCCACCCGCACGGAGTCACTGTGTACCTGTCCGACTTCGAGGTGAAGATCACCGAAGACGGCAAGGCGCCGGTGACGCGCCTGCGCAAGGCGGGCACCGCGGTATGGAGCGAGGCCACCGTCCACGAGGTGAACAACGTTGGCAAGACGGCGGGACACGTGTTTCGCGTCGAGCTGAAGTACTGATGAAGCCTACCGCCGCGTGGTGGCCGCCGAAGGCTTCGCGGCCGATCGCGCCGATATCTACCTGCGCGAAGGGCCGGCGGAGTGCCCGCGCCGCCGGCGCCGCCCCAGTCCGCCCAAAAAGCCGCTGAGAGCGGGGATTTGCTTCTGCGTGGTCTCCGTGTCTCCCTTTGGCCAGGTTTTTCTCCCGGCAGTGTCAGTGGAACGGAATCGAGTCCAGCAACACGACGTCCAGGTCGAAGATGACGGCGGCGATTCCCAGGCGCTCGATCAGCGGGCTCGGTTCGCTCGCCCGTGGCCAGGCGGGCCGCCTCCTCCTTGATCGGCGCAAGAAGTGCGTGCAGGGGCTGGTGGGGGAACAGTCAGGTGAGGTGTATGATGCCGCGCCCGAGCGCAACGACTATGAAACGGCAATGGGTTTCCGGATATTTTCGTCGCCAACGACGGCATGGGACAGTTTCTGTTTCACAACAAAGGAGACGGAACCTTCGACGAGCGAGCGCTTTCCAGTGGCGCCGCGCTTTCCGACGGCGGGCAATCCTACGAGAATGGGCGTGGCGTTCTCCGACTACGACAACGACGGGAGCCCGGACATCGCCGTGACCAACCTCGCTCTCGAGAAATACGCACTTTTTACCGGAACGAGGGCGGTGGCCAATTCTCCTATTCGAGCCTGACCACCGGCTTGGCGGCGCTGACGGCGCGCAATTCGGGCTGGGGCG
>JBKKAI010000415.1:0-2681 GCA_046714815.1 Terriglobia bacterium
GATGTCCGCGGCTTGTAGGCTCCGCCGCGAAACAGATGTGCGCCGGCGGCTTTCACTGCGCGAGCTGTAGTCACGGCTTGCTCGCGCGATTCCACGGCGCAAGGTCCGGCAATCACCACCAGGTCGGGTCCGCCAACAGCCACGCCGTGCACGCGTACGACGGTGTTTTCTTCTCGAACTTCGCGGCTGACCAGCTTGTAGGGCTTCGAGACGCGGATCGATTCTGCGACGCCCGGAAGATCTTCAAACTCCGCCGGATCGATTGCTCCAGGATTGCCGGTGATCCCGATGGCCGTGCGCGTCGCTCCCGGCATCACGTGCGGACGGAAACCCAGGCTCTCGATGCGCGCACACACCCCGCGAATCTCGGACTCCTCGGCGTGGCTGCGCATCACGATGAGCATCCAAAAAGAATACCACAGCGGTGTGGCGGCTATTCCGACTCCAGGCTATTCTGACTCCAGTCCTGCGCGGCTCAGGAGACGCCTCAGCGCTCGTTCGCCTGCTGCCCCGCGCTGCGTTCCGACGATGTAGCCCTCGCGGTCAATGACTACGTAAATCGGGTAGCGCGTGGCGGCGTACCGTGCGGCTAGGTTGGTGTCTTCGTTCAACACGATCCGGCAGGATCGCGGATTCTCCTGAAGGTACTTAGTCACTTTCTTCTTTGATTCGCCTACGTCCACGGCCAGCACCAACAGACCTTTGGCGGAAAACTCGCTGTCGAGGCTATCCACCAGGGACTGTTCGGCGCGGCAGTAGGAGCACCACGTGGTCCAAAACTGCAACAGAACGACTCTCCCTTTCACGGATTCGTTGGTGAATTTCTCGCCAGTCATAGTCTTGGCGTTAAAACGTGGCGCAAGTTCCCGATCATCGGCTCCGCCGAACGCCGAACCGAGGCTCAGCAGGCAGCATAAAAGGAGAAGCGGGTTTCGTGCTCGCATGCCGAAAACCTACCACAAATAGGGATAATGACGGCTTACGTCTTCCATGGCCACCTCCCACCCCGGACGGATCGTAGCCGTGCTGTGTACCGCGGGCACCGTCTGCCTAACTGGGTTTGCGGCTTTTCCCGCGCTGCTGCCGCTGTTGCGCGACGAGTGGGGATTGCGTAACGCGGAAGCCGGATTGATTTCCGCCATGTTGTTCGGCGGATACGTGGTGGCCGTACCGGTGCTCACCAGCCTGACGGACCGCGTGGATGCCCGGCGCGTCTACGTCTGCGCCGCATTCGTCGCGGCGTTAGGAGCGCTGGGATTCGGGTTATTGGCTGCGGGATTGTATTCCGCGATGCTGATGCAAGCCGTGCTCGGCATGGGGACGGCCGGTACATTCATGCCCGGGTTGAAGCTGCTTTCCGATCGTGTAAATGATCCGCGGCAGAGCCGCTGGCTGGCTTTCTACACCTCCAGCATGACCATCGGGACCAGCATTTCGCTGGTGCTGGCTTCGCAAGTTGCATTTGCCGCCGGTTGGCGCAAAGCTTTCATGGCCGCTGCAATCGGTCCGGCGCTGGCCGGCCTGCTGGTGGCCGTGGGGATTCCGGCTCGGCAACCTGACCCTCGTGCAGACGACGCGCCACACTGGCTCGATTTCCGTCCCGTCTTTCGCAATACCAAAGTGGTGGGCTACATCCTCGGTTACACCACGCACTGCTGGGAGCTGTTCGGAATGCGAGCCTGGTTCGTCGCCTTCCTCACGTTTAGCGCGAAGCTCCAACCGGCTGCGCATCCCTTTCCATTGACGCCGGCATCGGTAGTGGCCGCGATCAACTTGCTCGGACCCGCAGCCAGCATCCTGGGAAATGAAATGGCTATACGCTGGGGACGCCGCTCGACGATCCTGGGGACCATGGCCGCATCGGCGGTGATGGCTTCTTTCGTTGGATTCACTGCAGGACTCCCGTCGGCCGTAGTGGTCGCCGTGTCGCTGGCGTATTTCTGGTTAATCCTGGGCGATTCCGCCGCGCTCCACGCGGGCTTAGTGGGAGCCGCCGATCCGGCGCAGCGCGGCTCGGCGCTGGCGATGCATTCACTTTTCGGATTTGGCGCTGGCGTGATTTCGCCCGTCGTCTTCGGCCTGGTCCTGGACTTGGCCGGAGGCAACGGCCGGGTGATGGCCTGGGGCTTGGCCTTCGCCAGCTTCGCCGTGGTCTCGGTCCTGGGGTCGCTGCTGACGCGTGCTAAAATCTAGGTTTCGGGTTCTTCCCTTGGCGCAGATATGGCACGTATCGGGATCCATACGTCGATCGCAGGATCGCTGCCTCAGGCGGCTGAGCGGGCCTACGCTTTAGGCGCCACCACTTTCCAGATTTTCTCCTCCAGCCCACGGATGTGGAAGGCAGGAGTGCCCAAGCCCGACGCGGTACGGCTGTTCGACCGGCTGCGTCAGCGGCATGATCTCTATCCGCTAGCGATCCATGCCAATTACTTGATGAACCTGGCGTCGGACGATCCAGTGATCCGGCCGCGCTCGATCGCCGCGTTTCGTGGGGAACTTGAGCGGGCGCTGGCGATCGGCGCTGATTACGTGATTCTGCATCCCGGCAGCGTGAAGGCCGGCGGCGACCATGTCCGCGGCTTGGCGCTGCTGATCGGCGGGCTGGAAGAGGCAGCGCACGGACTGCGGCTGGACGGCCTGCGCGTGCTCATCGAAAACACTGCGGGCAGCGGAGGAACGCT
>JBKKAI010000416.1:0-5816 GCA_046714815.1 Terriglobia bacterium
CGCGGCCATTCCTCACCCGTAATCTGGGGCGACAAGATCTTCCTGACGACAGCCGTACCTTCGGCATCCGCCCCAACACCCGCAGCACCGCAACGACAGGGCCGCGGGGCCGGCGCCGGACTCGAACACAAATTCGTCGTGCTCTGCCTTGACCGAAACACTGGCAAGGTTCTTTGGGAACGGGTGGCCACGGTCGCAACGCCGCACGAGGGCTATCACGCCCGCTACGGCAGCTTCGCTTCCAACAGCCCCGTCACCGACGGCAAGCACCTCTACGCGTTCTTCGGCTCGCGCGGCCTCTACTGCTATGACCTGAATGGAAAGCTCATCTGGCAGAAAGAGTTTCCGCCCATGAAGATGCGCAACGCGTTCGGCGAGGGCGCCGCGCCTGTCGTGGATGCCGATAGCATCTATCTGAAGTTCGACCAGGAAGAAGGTTCCTACATGGTGGCGCTCGACAAGCGCACCGGCAAGGAGCGCTGGCGCGTGGAACGCGACGAGCTAAGCTCCTGGTCGCCGCCCCTGGTGGTGGGGCAGAACGGGCGCAGGCAGGTGGTGGTGAGCGCCTCAAAAAGCGTGCGCGCCTACGATTCCGCCACCGGCAAGCTGATTTGGGAGACCGCCGGCCTCGGCAGCAACGTGATTCCGGCGCCGGTCACCACCGGCGGCCTGGTTTATGTGATGAGCGGCCACCGCAACCCGAACCTGCTGGCCATTCGACTCGGCCGCGACGGGAACCTCGCCGGAACCGATGCCATTGTCTGGACCAACGACCGCGGCAACCCCTATACCGCCTCGCCCGTGCTTCACGACAACAAGCTTTACTTCGTCACCGACAGCGGCATGCTGAGCTGCTTGAACGCCCTCACCGGCGAGGCCTACTACCGCCAGCAGCGCCTGCCCAAGCCCTACAACTTCAAATCCTCTCCGGTGGGCGCCAACGGCAAGCTGTACCTCGCTACCGAGGACGGCGACGTCGTGGTGGTGAAAATGGGCGAAAAGTACGAAGTCCTCGCCACCAACTCGCTCACCGACCAGATGTTCATCGCCACTCCCGCCATTGCCGGAGGCAGCATCT
Organism: Terriglobia bacterium; assembly: GCA_046714815.1. Classification (GTDB taxonomy): domain Bacteria; phylum Acidobacteriota; class Terriglobia; order JAJPHL01; family JAPKYU01; genus JBKKAI01. The sequence continues at coordinate 1,079 of JBKKAI010000416.1, forward strand.
ACCTTCGCGGCCAGGAAGCGCTCTACTGCATCCGGCAGTAACGAGCCGGTCCCAGGTATAATCACCAGGGGATGGGGCGGCGAGTCCGGATCGGCATATTGCTGGCGACCACGGGAATCGCGGCCCTGTGCGGCCATAGAGCGCCGGGGCCGGAAGAGCGCGCCATTGCGTACCTGGCGCGGGAGACGCCGCGGTGGCATCGGGAGAACCGCTGCTATTCCTGCCATAACAACGGGGACGGAGCGCGCGCTCTCTATGCCGCGGCCGGGCGCGGTTATCGCGTTCCGCCGGCGGCGCTGGCGGACACCACCGCGTGGCTAAAGCGTCCCGCCGACTGGGACAGCAACCGCGGCGATCCGGCGTTCAGCGACAAGAAGCTGGCGCGGATCCAGTTCGCCGCTTCTCTCGCCGCAGCGGTTGAAGCAGGCTGGGTCGGGGACCGGCGGATTCTGCGCCGGGCTGCTCAGTCGCTGCTGCCGTACCGCGAAAGCGCCGGTTTCTGGCAGGTGGATGCGGGCGCCGATCTGGGCTCGCCGGTGACATACGGTCCCTTCGTGGCGAGTTGGCTGGTCAGGGAGATCCTGACGCTGGCCGGTGATCGCGGTTTCGATGAGACGATTTCCCGTCTCGATCAGTGGTTTCTGAACGAAAAAGCGGCGGCGGTTCCCGACCTCGCCGCGATCGTGCTGGCTCTCGGAGGAAACAATTCGCCGCCGGCGCGCGAGAAGCGTCTGCAGTGTGTCGAGCGTATTCTGCGGAGCCAAACCGGCCAGGGCGGTTGGGGGCCATACCCGGGCGCGCCCGCCGAGCCGTTCGACACGGCTCTGGCGCTGCTCGCCCTGCGCAGCGCGCGGCAGGCATTGAGCGCCGCAAATGACGCCGGCGCAAAGATTGCCGAAGGACGGGCGTACCTCGTCAGGACGCAATTGCCCTCCGGTGGCTGGCCGGAAACCACGCGCCCGCCCGGCGGCAACAGCTATGCCCAACACATCTCGACATCGGCGTGGGCGACGTTGGCGCTCATCAAGACGGCGGCGACACGGTAGGCTAAGGCGCACAGGCTCGCCGCGGCGAGCCTGTGCCACATGGGCTTCAGGGCGGGATCGTGAATCGGAGCTCTTTGGTTTGGCGGCTCGCCTTCCGCTCCACTTTCTCGAAGCGATCCACTTCGAAGGGCCGGTTGATCCTGTTGCCGGCCAGGTCTTCCAGGGCGGAGTCCACCCGCAGCCGGTACACGCCCGCCTGCCAGGGCCGCGCCGGACGGAACTGCCACCGTGTTTCGTCGCGCTCGATGGCGATCGCTCCTTCGACTCTGTTTCCGGCGGAGTCGCGGATTTCCAGCAGTCGTCCCAGCAAAGCGTAATCGAGCGGCTCGGGAAACTCGGCGGTGAGAGGCGCCGTAGTTCCCGCCCTCGGCGGAACCAGCCGCCACAGACCAACGGCGGGGATCCGGCGGTCGGCCGGGCCGGTGGTGAAAATCTTGCGGTAGTCCTCGCGTAGAGGGCGGTTGCGGGCATCGCGCCAGTTACGGTCAATCACCAGGCTGTACCGCCGTCCCGCGTTCAGCGGCGGCCCCACCTCGCGGTTGGGAACCAGGTCTCGCTTGATGCGGCCGGGATCGAGGAGCACCGTCAGCCGGCGGCCGGTGGGATCCCAGAGCTCCTCGTCCAACTCCAGGAAGGGCGCGTCAACCGTGCGCCCGGCGTCATCGAGTAAACGAATGCGTTGATACGCCTCGCCGCGGCCCATCGGGGCGGAAAAGTGCAGGTAGAACTTGAGAAGGTTCTCGGGCAGAACGGGAGCGGAGGGGGAGACGCGCTCGACGAAGGTGGCGGGCTCGACCGCGGCGGCGGCGATGTCGAAGGCGCGAACGACGCGGTCGCCGGACAATTCGAGCGCCGCCGGACTCACTTCGGCGCGATAGCTCAGGCCCGGAGTGAGGGGGAACCTCGGCCGGAAAACAAGTGCGCGTCCTTCGACGTGGTACAAGCCCAGCACTGGGGGAATCTGGTCTACCGCCGAGGCCGGAGCCACGTAGACGGCAAACAGCCGTTTCCACTCTTCCGCGCCGGGGGCAAGCGCCCGGAGCCTGGCAAGCGAACGATCGTCCCAGCCGCTGACCTCAAAGACCGGAACGGCCACTCCTTCGGTGACCAGGCGAATCGCCAGCGAACCGCCGCCGTCCGGCGGCGCGGGAACGGGGCCCCCAGAGGCCAGAGAAACGAGGACCCCGAAGCCGAACCACACCAACCAAGGCGGGCAAGATGCCCGCGCTCCCAGGATCGGCCACGCCGCCCACGGGTGCCGGGACGTTGCCGGCACCTTAGGGGAGCGCCACACTCTTGAGGTCGAGCGAACCGCCCTCGGAGCGCACCAATAGCACGGCGTTCGTGGAATCCAGCAGGTCGAGTTGCTGGACGCCCTTCAGGCTCTCGATGGTCTGGTACGGCACGCCGGCGACATCGGTCTGCTTGGTGATGCCCTCGAAGCGATCCAGGCCCTCGGCGGAGAGCTTCATCACGCCGCGGCTCGAATTGTTCATCAGGATGAAGTCCTTGCCATCCTTACGGTAGAGAACCATGTCGAGGGGCCGGTTGAGATTGCCAAGCTCCGCGATCGTGGTGCCGACGACCTTTGCGCCCGGCTTCAGATCGGAGACCGGGAATTTCACCAGGGGCGTGCAGGTGTAGGCGGCCAGGATGTGCGGCGCCTTGCCCACCTCGTAGGAGAGGAAGGTGCGCACGGGAGCGTTGGTTTCAAGCCGTCCGTGAGCCCCGTGGAAGATCTCGACGCTGGTTCCCTTGTCGGCCTCGCGGAAGGGGAATGGGATGGCTCGCAGGTTCGAGGCGAACTCCTCGTTGGAGAGTCCGGCGACGAAGACCCGGCCGTCCACGAAGGCAAGATCGGTGATGGCCTCGGTGCGCAGGCTCGTGCCGCGCCGGTCGGGGGCGCCGGTGTCGGGCGCGTTGGGCAGGCTGACACGGGCGTGCCGGACATTGTCGAGCGAGAGCGCTTCGAGCTTGCCCGAAGCGTCGGCGCGCACCAGCACCGGGACGGCGTCGGGGCCGCGGCCGCGCGACACCGAAAAATAGGTCTTCTTCGAGATGGGATTCACGGCAAGATCGTTGATGAGGATCTGGTCCGCCGCCGTGCCGAGTAGCGCGGCCACTTTGGCGTCCAGACCCTGGATGTTCACGGCGGCGGCGCTCCCTTTGGCGGCATCGCCGGTGTCAATGGCAAAGATCGCGGCGCCCATGGGATCGCCGACGAACAAAATTCCTTCGGGCCCGAAGGCCAGCGAACCTGCCGATTTCAGCTCGGCTTTGCCTGCTTTGAGGCTGCCCATGTACGTGCCGGCAAACCCGGCGGCGGCGAACACCGCCACAACCAGGAGCACACTCAGGCTACGAATCGTGAAAAGACGCATGGCAAATTCCTCCGCGGACGTTAACGTTAGACCAGACCTGGTAAAGGTGACTTTCACACGGCGAGTGCGTGATGTCAAGTGTGGCAATAGCAGCCCGCCGCTCCCCCGCGGGTTCCGCCCACCCTGTCATTCCGAGGGGCGACGCTTTTGTCGGCCCGAGGAACCTGCTTTGGGAGATCTCGACGGCCTGACTTCCACGTCGCGCACCCGCGGCTACAACTTGCCTTGACTTGCCGCATCCTTCGGCGTACAACCGCGGTCTAGCCATCGCCGGGCAGCTCTCTGCCGCGGCGGCGAGGCGTGAATCCGGCCGGCGCTCCGGTGGGTGACAACGTGCCGATCGCCATCCGGGCGGGGGAAGAGTGGGTAACGTTGCAACGTGGCCGTCCGGTAACGCAGCCGGGGCGGCCACGCGGCCCGGGCAAATTGCTGCCCGTGCCGGCTTTTCGGCGCAAAAACAAGGAGGTCGTTCTGATGAAGATCCGGATTCTCGTTTTCGCAGTGGTGTCTTGTCTGTGCCTGGTGGCGGGGTTGGTGGCGGGGTTGGTGGCCTTCCAGGCCCAGGCCGTTCCCGGACAGCGGGAGCGGCAGATGACGCTTGACCTGCAGGTGGAGGGCTTCCGCAAGACAACGGTGGCGTCGGTGGCCGACGCGGTGGACCAGATCGTCGGCGAACGTGGTTTCATGTCCCATGACATGCGGCCGCGCATCGAGGGCCAGGTGGAGGGCCGGGCCATCACCGCGCTGGTGCGGCCGGCTTCCAAGGACAAAGCGACACCGGCGCTGGCCGTGAAGCACTCGGTGGAGGTGATTGACAACTCCAAACCGGGCGAGGTCGGCGTGATCGTGATGGAGAACACGCTGGACGTGGCGGCTATCGGCGGGCTGATGGGTACGGCCGCGAAGTCACGCGGCATGGCCGGCATGATTATTGACGGCGGCGTCCGGGACCTAGCCGAATTGCGCGCGCTGCAACTGCCGGTGTACGCCCGCGGCGTGACACCCGCCTCGGCGGTGAGCCGTTACGCCACCGTGGCCAACCAGGTGCCGGTGAAATGCGGCGGCGTCATGGTAAAGCCGGGCGACATTATCGTCGCCGGCGAAGACGGCGTGGTGCGCGTCCCGCAGGAGAGGGCCGCCGACGTTCTCAAGCGCGCCCAGGAAATAGACGCCCTCGAAACCAAAATGGCGCCGATGATCAAGCAGCACCGCTCGCTGGCGAAGGTCATCGAGCTGTTCAATCGGATTTGATCACCGGCGGGCGAATTTGATCACCGGCGGGCGAATCTGATTTCACGGCGGACGGATCGA
>JBKKAI010000417.1:0-2720 GCA_046714815.1 Terriglobia bacterium
GCCGGGCATCAAGTTCGCGCTCGGCGAAAACCCCAAGCGGCAGGGCCAGGCGCCGGCCTTTGGCGACTCCACCGCCCGCCCGCGCCGCTACCCGGCCACCCGCATGGGCGTCGAGGACGTCATCCGCCAGGCCTTCACCGAGGCGCGCCAATACATGCAGAACTGGGACGAGTACAGAAAAAAAAGCACGGCCGGCGAGAAGGACCTTCTGACGCCGCGGCGCGACCTGCGGCTGGAGCCGCTGGTCCAGGTGCTGCGCGGCGAGCGGCTGGTCCACGCGCACTGCTACCGCGCCGACGAGATCGTGATGCTCATCCGCGTCGCCGAAGAGTTCGGCTTCAAGATCACCACGTTCCAGCACGTGCTCGAAGGTTACAAGGTGGCCAAGGAAATCGCGGCGCACGGCGCCGGGGCCTCGACCTTCTCCGACTGGTGGGCCTACAAAGTAGAGGCCTGGGACGCCATCCCCTACAACGCGGCGATCATGACGCGCAAGGGCGTGGTGGTATCGCTGAACTCCGACAGCGCCGAGCTGGCCCGCCACCTCAACCAGGAAGCGGCCAAAACGCTGAAGTACGGCGGGCTTTCCGAAGACGAGGCGCTGAAGCTGGTGACGCTGAACCCTGCAAAGCAACTGGGCATTGACGGCCGCGTCGGCTCGATCGAGCGCGGCAAGGACGCCGACCTCGCCATCTTCGACCAGCACCCCCTGAGCAACTACGCCAAGGTCACCCGCGTACTGATTGACGGCGAGATTTATTTCGAGCGCGAGCAGGACCTCCAGCGCCGCCCCGCGATCGCGAAAGAGAAGAAAGAGCTGACGGACAAGGAAAGGAAAGCGGGTGATCGCCGGCCCGGCGCGACGCCCGGACCGCCCGGCGCCGCGGCGCCGCGCCGCCAGCGCCCGGTCGAGAACGGCGCCGAGGAGGTCCGTCCATGAGGGCACGATGGACCTGGGAGCGCGGGCGTCACGCCCACTTGCGGGGTTTGCTGCTTGGCGCTTTGTCCCTCCTGCCGCCGCTCGTCCCGGCGCAGGCGGCGCAGGAACAAGCGCTGGTGATTCACGGCGGGACGGTGCACACGGTTTCCGGCGCCGACATTCCCAACGGAACGGTGGTGGTGCGCGGCGGCAAGATTGCCGCGGTGGGCGCGAATGTATCGGCGCCGGCCGGCGCGCGCAGGATAGATGCGCGCGGGCTGCACGTCTATCCGGGCCTGATTGACTCCGGATCGAGCATCGGCTTGAGCGAGATCAGCTCGGTGCGCGAAACCGGCGACACCACCGAGATCGGCGATTTCAACCCGCAGCTCCAGGCGGCTACCGCCATCCATCCGGAAAGCGAGCACATCCCGGTCACCCGCGCCAACGGCATCACCACGGTGGTTTCCATGCCCGAGGGCGGCGTGATCTCGGGGCAGGCGGCGCTGATCAACCTGGCCGGCTGGAACGTCGAGGAGATGGCCGTGCGCCGCTCGATGGGTATCGCCATCAACTTCCCCAGCATCTCTCCGGGGGGCTTCGGCGGCGGCGGTGGCGGCGGCGGCGGCCGATCCAGCCGCAGCGAGACGTCCTACGCCGACGCCAAACGCACCTACGACCGCCGCATCGCCGAATTGCGCGAGTGGCTGGAAAAAGCGCGCCATTACGCCCAGGCGCGCGCCGCCGAAGCGCCCGACGTCCAGCGCGACCTGAAGCTGGAGGCGCTGGGGCCGCTGGTAAAGGGCGAACAGTCCGCTCTTCTCTCGGTCCGCAGCGCGCGCGACATCCGCAACGCCATCGAGTTCGCCGAAAAAGAGAAGATCAAGATCATCCTCAGCGGCGCCGACGATGCCTGGAAGGAAATTGACCTGCTCAAGAAGAAGAACATCCCGGTGATCCTGGGGCCGACACTCTCGCTGCCAGAACGGGAGGACGATCCCTACGACCGCCCGTTCAGCACACCGGCCGACCTGCACAAAGCCGGCATCAAGTTCGCCTTCGCCACCAACAGCAACTCATTCTCGCGCAACCTGCCCTACCAGGCGGCCATGGCCGTGGCCTTCGGGCTGCCCCGGGAAGAGGCGCTGAAGGCGGTGACTCTCTACGCCGCGCAGATTCTCGGCGTCAAGGAGCTGGGCAGCATCGAGGTGGGAAAAATCGCCAACCTCATCGTCACCGACGGCGATCCGCTCGAAGCGCGCACCCAGGTGAAGCACCTGGTGATCAACGGCCGCATCACCAGCACCGACAGCAAGCACAAGCAACTCTACGAGAAATACATCGCGCGCCCGTAGTCACCCAGGCCCAAGAACCCAAACCCTCCCCTGGTGACTTCGCCTCGCGGGGATACCAGTTATAGAAACGTGACAGACAGGCCCGCGACCTTGCTGAAACTGCGCCGGTCGCGGGTGGCAACCGAACTGCCTGTGGCCAGCGCAGTTGCGGCGATGATAAGGTCATGCGAGCCGGGCGAAACACCCTTTGCGGCCAGCGCCGCCCAGAGGCCGGCATGGATCCGTGCGGCAACCAGATCGAAAGGATAAACAGGCAACCTGTCCAACAGGCCGGCGATGAATGCTTCGCGCCGCGGCCGTTGCTCCGGCTTGGCGCGATAAAGGCCATGCAATATTTCCGATGCAGTGATTGCCGCGATCGCGAACATCTCTTCGGGCCGCCCCTCGAGGTAAGAGGGAAGGTCAAATTGTCCCCGCTCGGCCGCCACGAGCAGGCTGGAGTCTAT